>JAEUNV010000033.1 GCA_016790385.1 Zoogloea sp. | reverse complement strand
TTCGCCACGTTCGCACAGCGCTTTCAGGGATCGGTGGCTGGCGCATACGAGGGACAGGTCGATGGCTTCCTCCGAGCCGCCCCCCAGCGGCGTGACCCGGCGGCTTTCGAGGACGCGCAGGAGCACGGCCTGCAGCTTCAGCGGCATGTCGCCGATTTCGTCCAGAAAGAGGGTTCCCCCGTGGGCCTCCCGCAGCTTGCCTTTGGCGCCTTCGCTGCGCGCGCTGGTATAGGCTCCCGGGGTGTAGCCGAACAGCTCGGCCTCGATCAGGTTGGCCGGGATGGCGGCACAGTTGATGGCCACGAAGGGGCCATTGCGGCGGGGGCCGCTCTGGTGGAAGGCCTGGGCGAACACCTCCTTGCCGGTCCCCGTCTCACCCTGCACGAGGAGGGGAATGTCGCGACCAAGAATGCGCCGGGCGCGCCGGATGGCGTACGTCAGCGCCTTGTCACCCAGATCCAGGTCGTCCAGGGTGGGCAAGGGCCGGGCTGGGCGAGCCGGACGACTGTCTCGCGATCCGGCGATGTTCCGCACGCGCTGCAGGTTGCTCACCAGCACGCAGGCGACGAATTCCCGACCGAGATGACTGCGCAGGGTCGTGGGGTGCGCGCTGCTCTGGACGGCATGTTCGAGCAAGGTATTCCAGCGCGTCTCGAAGATCTCCCAGAAGGGCGGCCGCAGGACGCGTGTATCGGTCAGGCCCAGAAGGCGTTCGGCGCGCCGGTTGCAGGCCAGGAAGGCGCCTCCCTCGTCGAATACGGCAAGTCCTTCGAGGGGGGAGGCCAGGGCCTCGGGCTGGTGGTGGAAGCGGATTACGACGGCGGCGTCGGCCACGGTCTCGATCAGGCGATTCTCGATGATCTCCGCGGTGGTTTGCAGCAGCGCCTGGGCATGTACCTGGGTGAGGCGCGCGCCGGTGGACACGTCCAGGATGCCCAGAACCCCCCCCGTCGGCGCATGTATGGGGGTGGCTACACAGGTCAGGAACTTGTTGCGGTCCAGATAGTGCTCCTCGCCGATCACTGCGACGGGGCGCTGCTCGGCCAGGGCCGTGCCGATGGCGTTGGTTCCCATGGCCGCCTCGGACCAGGAGTAGCCCGGCTTCAATGCAATGCGGGCTGCGCGCTCCAGAAAATCGGCGTCACCCACCGAACGCAGGATGGTGCCGGAGTCGTCGGCCAGGAGGATGGTGGATGAGCTGCGGGCGATCTGCTGGTGCAGATGCTCCATGATGGGTTGAGCGTAGGTGACGAGACGTGCGTTGGCCTCAAGGCGGTCAGACAGCGCTGCTGGATGGCTGCGCTCCTCTGGTTGGCGTTCGTCGGTTTTCAACCCGCTGGCAAGGCAGCGCTCCCAGGAGCGCCGAATCGTATCGGCGGGCTGTTGGTAGGTTTTAGGGTCCTTGTCTTTCACCCGAATGAAGCAGCACGAAACATGCCTGTGGCGTGATGCATGCCTCGAAAACCACGCACCAAGCCGTGCTACGCCCTGATTTCCCGCTGTTGACGGCTGTCGTGATGAAATTTGCATAGTCGCCCGAGCGCCTTTGCCTTGCAAAAATGGGGCGAAGTGGGCTTCAGGTGTTCAGAGTTGGCGTAACGCTATGGAGCATGTGTTCAGGCACTGAGCACGAGAGGAGCAGTGGGAGGGGCGAGGCTTTGTTTCAAGTCATTGTTCAGTAAAGGGTTTGCGCATCCAGTGGGGTGTCTGCACAGTTTTTGCTGATACCCCTGGCAAGGCGGTTTTCGGGCGGCGTCACGCCGTCCGGCTTTTTTCCTGAGCTCGCCTTGTCGGTCAAAAATCAACTCAGAACACGGAGGAGCACACTCATGAAAGTTGTCCAGGTGGTTTGCGCTGTCGCGCTCAGCGTTGCGGCCGTGGTGCCGGCGATGGCATCGGAAGAAATCATCAAGAAGGCCCGTTGCGTAGCCTGCCATGCCATCGATCAGAAACGTGTCGGCCCAGCCTACAAAGATGTGGCAGCCAAGTACAAAGGGCAGGGGGATGCGGTGGCGGTGCTTAGTGCAAAGATCCGTCACGGCGGTACGGGCAACTGGGGACAGATCCCGATGCCGCCCCATCCGGCTGACAAGATCAGCGATGCCGACTTGAAGGCAGTGGTGGAGTGGATCCTCAAGTTGTGATTGATTCATGAGAATAAAAAAAGGCCCTGGCGGGCCTTTTTTTTGACTGCTCCATATTGGAGCAGGTGCTCCATCGTTGAGCAATAGTGTTCAGAACTCAGTCGATTGCCCTCGACGGACGACCTCTACTGAATCACAACGCCCCACGGTAATTCGCCAACCGGAATCTCGGCAATGGCTTCAAGTCGGCCGGTATCGATCACTGTGACGCTGTTGGAGCGGCCGTTGGCTACGTAGAGTTTGCGGCCATCCGGGGTCACAGCCATGTTCCAGGGGCGCTTTCCGACCGGAATGGTGGCCTCGATCTGGTTATCGCTGGTGCGAATCACGCTGACGGTGGCATCCTTGCCATTGGAGACGTAAGCCCGGCTTCCATCCGGCGCCATGGCTACACCGTTGGAGTAGGTGCCTGCCTTGATCTCGGCAACGACCTTGCGGCTGACCATGTCGATGGCGTACACCGTGCTCGCAAGCTCACAGGCGACGTAAGCACGCGTGCCATCCGGCGTGAAGCCTATCCCGCGTGGGCGTTTGCCCACCGGGACGCTGCCCACCTGCCTACGCGCCTTGACGTCGATCACATCCACTTGTTCGGCGTTCTCGGCGCTGACCAGAAGCCAACGGCCGTCAGGGCTGAACACGGCGTGTTCGGGGTTGTCCCCTTCAACCTTGATCTCAGCGATTTGCCGGCGTTTGCGGGCGTCGAGCAGTACTACGCTGTTCGATTCCTCCACGGCCGCCGCAATCAGTCGGTGGTCAGACGATACGCTCACGCCTTCAGGGGATTCTCCCAGCTTGATGCTCTTGATCTGTCGCGCCTTGCCGATATCAACGACGACGAGGCTGTTGCTCGGGGCTTCGCTGATGTACAGATGCGCACCGTCGGTGGCGATGCCCCGGGGGCGCTGACCGCCGGGAAGGGTCTGAACGACACTGTCGGTCGCCGTGTCGATGACCGACACGGAGCCCGATTTTTCGTTCGGAACGTAAGCAAACGGCGCCGCCAGCGTGACGGCCGGCACGAGCAGGCAGGCCGCCACAAGGGTGGTCAGAAGGCGGGGAGAAGGTCGCATGGGATCAGAGGGTGGGAGCCAGGTAGGTAATTCCGTGGCGGGCGAATATGGATGCGACCGTGCCCTTCTTCTGCAGTTCCTTGAGGGCGGCGGAAAGCGCATCGGCGAGGGGGCCTTCATCTGCCTTCGTGGCCATGCCCAGCGGCCAGTTATTGAACTTGAGTTCGGGCATCTGCACGGCTTCCACCACGAATCGCGCATCCTTGGCGAGGGCGGCTTCAATTTCCGAGCGGGGGCCCATAACCGCAGCCAGCTCGCCAGCCTTGAGCTTCTCGATGGCTGCTCCGACGCTGGCGTAGTGCATCACGTTTTCCCGAAGGCGGCCGTTGAGCGCACCCAGCAGAAATCCGTCGGCGAGGGTCCGGCCTTCCACGCCGATCTTCTCGCGGGTAAACACTTCGAGCGCCGCCGCCGCCGAGCCGCGGATCGGGTTGATGCGTTGCACCCGAGCCACGGCAATGGATTCCAGATGATAGGGTCCAAAGATCCGGACCTTGTCGTTCTTGCCCTGAAGATAGGAGTCCACGGGCACATGCATCATCACGTCGGAAGGTTGGGCGCCCAGATAATGCCCCTTCCAGACCATGTTGCGCAGGTCGTCATCCATGTCCTCGTCGGCGTTGTAGCCAACCACTTGGACCGTCAGGCCAAGCTCTTTTCCGAGGGCCTCGGCAAGATCCACGTCGATTCCCTTGCCCTGATTCGAATAGGGGGGGAAGCTGTTGTACACAGCCACCCGCAAGCTGCCTCGCTTGCGGATGTCGGCCAGGCTGTCAGCGCGGGCGGGCAGGCTCGCCGCAAGGGCCGAGGCCCCTGCGGCGATGAGGAAGGCGCGACGGTCAGTCGGCACGGACGGTCTCCAGCCAGGCACGGATGGTCCACATGGCTTCCTGGCTCAGGATGCCTTCGAACGGGGGCATATAGACGCGACCGTCGCGGGTAGCACCCTTGCGGATACGTTGCATGAAGATCTCGTCACCCTCTTCGCCAGCGGGGAGGTAGCGCAGGTCGGGGGCGATGCCGCCGGAGACGGCACCCAGGCCATGGCAGCGAGCGCAGTTTTGATTGAAAGCGGAGTCACCAATGCGGATGGCCTCCTTGTTGCCGAGGTAGGGGTTCTTGGTCAGCCAGTCCTTGCCAACCTGCTTCAGGGTCGATGTATCGACGGCCTGGGGCACAACATCACCGTGGGCCAGGGCGAGGCTGGTTGCGAGGGTCAGGGCGGCGGCGGAAAGGGCGCGGAGGACGGAAGCGTTGCGGAAAGTCACCTGGATCACCTTTGGTCATGATTGGAATTCATCGAGTGGACCGCGGGTTGGCAGGCCACCGTGTGCCGCTTCAGTCAGCAAGGGGCGTGCCAATGTTCAGTGGTACGTCAGTAGGGAGCCGGGGTGCTTGGTGGCACCGCCTGTTTCGAGTTTTTCTGATGGGCCGATAAGGTGGCCCAACACTTGCTGTAAGGGAATCGTAGTGGAGCAGTCGTGTTGTTGAAATGTGACCCACTTGCTAAATTTTGGAGCAGATTCAGAAAATCGGCCTTTGTGCCGAAAACAATCCGCATGAGCGGAGGAGGAGATGATGCAGGTTCCATTCAGTGTGGAGGCTCGTTCAATGAGCCTTCAGGAAGCACGGTCTCTGTATTTCGGTCGGGGCGAACTCCCGGAAGCCCTACTCGACCAAAACGTATTACGCTCGTGGGAACGTTGCCGTCAGGCGGGGCTCGATCCAGCCCGCGTTGAATGCGGTGAACCCAACGTGCGTGGTGTGGCGGAAGCACGGGAACGCAACCGGACCCTGATTTCCCACGCCCAACCCGTGCTTGAGCATCTGTTCGAGCAGATCCGCAATTCCCACAGTATGGTCATCCTGGCCGACGCCCGAGGGATGGTGTTGCAGAGCTACGGCGATGCGGACTTCCTGAGCCGGGCCGAGCAGGTTGCCCTGCATCCCGGTGCCAGCTGGCACGAGTTCGAACGGGGCACCAATGCCATCGGCACCGCCCTTGCCGAGCGGGGCGCGGTTAACGTGTTCGGTTCTGAGCATTTCTTCGAAGGCAACGCCTTCCTCACCTGTAGCGCTTCACCCATCCAGGACGCCCAGGGCCGTCTGATGGGGGTCCTGGACATTTCCAGTGACTACCGCGCTTTCCAGCGACACTCCCTCGGCCTTGTAAAGATGTCTTCCCGAATCATCGAAAAACGCCTCTTCGAATCCGAATTCGCCCATCAGGGCCTTTTGAGCTTTCACTCCCGCCCCGACCATGTGGGAAGTCTGTGTGAAGCCCTGTTGGCGATCAGCCCCGAGGGTGACC
>JAEUNV010000024.1 GCA_016790385.1 Zoogloea sp. | reverse complement strand
CTGACGCCCGCTGCCCGCTACGCGGCGGACCTTTCGGACACAGCGCCCATTCTCACCCCTCGAACAAAAAGATGCCTTTGTCGTCTTCCCGACATTTTTTATGTCAAGTGCGCCTAAAATCGGGATATCGCAAAAATATGTAAAACCACCAAAGAATTCCGTTTGAGTGCCGTAGTCCGCGGATCGCCAAACGCCTCGGAGCACGCTGCGGGCCTGCACGCCGGCAGGCAACAGGAGTGACATAACCCATGTGGATCAACCGTAAGCAATTCGAACAACTCCAGTCCGAACTTCAAGCCTCCACCGCCCGGGAACAGGGCTTGCAGGGCGAACTTGCCACACTACGCAGCGAACTGGCCGTGCTACAGGCCAGCCAATCCGACAAGCAGCTTCACTGCGATCATCTGCTGGCGGTGGTTCATCGCATGGCCGAGTTCGGCAACTCCCTCTCCCGCGCCCAGGGTGGCCTGGGGGAAATGGCCGGCATTCTCCGCGACGAGAAGGCCAAGGCCGTCGAGGCGGCCCATGTTTCGCAGACCAGCGGTCAAGCCACCACCGAAATCGCCGAAAATCTCCAGCGTCTGGCCACCGAATCCGAGAGATCCGCCCACGAGGTGGACACCCTGGCCCAGCGCGCCGATGAGATCAGCGCCATCGTCAAGCTCATCCATGGTGTTGCCGACCAGACCAACTTGCTCGCCCTCAATGCAGCCATCGAGGCCGCCCGGGCCGGCGAGGCCGGGCGCGGCTTTGCCGTGGTGGCCGACGAGGTGCGCAAGCTGGCCGAACGCACGTCCACCGCCACCGCCGAAATCTCCACGCTGGTCGGCCGCATCCGCGAAGACTCCACCCGTGCCCGCGACAGCATGGAAAGTCTGGCCAAGGCGGCCGGACGTTTCAGCGAGCGGGGCCAGAAGGCCACCGAGGACATGAAGCTCCTCATGACCCTCTCGGGCAACATGGAAGGCGTGATCGCCGGCAGCGCCATGAAGAGCTTTGTGGAAGTCGCCAAGATCGACCACATCGTTTTCAAGTTCCGGATCTATCTGGCGGTCTTCGGCCTCATCGACCTCAAGCCGACGGAAGTCTCAACCCACACCACCTGCCGCCTCGGCAAGTGGTACTACGAGGGTGAAGGACAGGCCTGCTTCAGCCGCATGCCCGGCTACCGGGAGATCGAACCGCCCCATATTGAAGTCCACCGCGCCGGCGTTTCCGTTCTGGAGGCCCTGTCGGCGTCCGACATGCCCGGCGTACTGCGCCACCTGGACAACATGGAGAACGCCTCCATGCGCGTACTCGAAAATCTCCAGCACATGGGGCAGACGGCAATGAGTGATCCCTCCATCCTGTGCTCCGCGAGCGATCACCACGCCCACCATTCCTGACGGTGCCGGGCCGGCCTGCCCCGCCGGCCCGCATTGACTCCCCCGCCCCGGCCGCCCAGAATCGGGGCGCCATGCCCAGCCTCGACACCCTTCTCGCCTTTCTCGGCATTTCCATCCTCATCACCCTTGCCCCCGGGCCGGACAACCTGATGGTGATCGGCCGCAGCCTGGCCTACGGGCAGCGCGCCGGGATGGCCTTCGGCCTGGGCTGTGCAGCCGGGTGCATCACCCATATTGCCTGGGCAAGCCTTGGCGTGGCTGCCCTGGTGAGGGCCTCGACCGGGCTGCTGGTGACGATCAAGCTGGCGGGCGCCGCGTGGCTGCTTTGGCTTGGCATCCAGGCCCTGCGCAGTGGTGGCTGCCTCTCGGCCACAGCCGGCGGGCCAACCCGCTCCGGCATGCAGGATTTTCGCCAGGGCTGTGTCGCCAATGCGCTCAATCCCAAGGTCGGCCTGTTCTTCCTGGCCTTCCTGCCCCAATTCGCCGATCCGGCCCGGGGCCCGATAAGCCTGCAAATGCTCATCCTGGGCCTCACCTTCGCGGCCCAGACGATCGTGATCTTTGGCACCATGGCGCTCGCCGCGGGCCACCTCGGACAACTGCTGGCCCGCCTACCCGGCCTGGGCCGCTGGCTTGACCGCTTGTGCGGCCTGCTGTTCATCGGTCTCGCCGCCCATCTGGCCGGCGACAGCCTGAACCCGGACAGAAACTGAATAGAGAACTGAGAAAGAACCCATGCGACGCTCTCCCTCCGGCGCCCCGCCCCTGCCTGCCACCGGCGAACGCCACGACTGGCAGACCATCAAGAAGCTCGTGCCCTACCTGTGGGCTTACAAGTGGCGGGTGCTGTTTGCCCTGGGCTGCCTGATCTCGGCCAAGTTTGCCAACGTTTCCGTACCCCTGATCTTCAAACAGCTCGTGGACGGGCTGGACATCACCCGCGAGCAGGCCGTCATTGTGGTGCCCGCAGCCCTGCTGATGGCCTATGGCGCCCTGCGCTTCTCCACATCGCTGTTCACCGAGCTGCGCGAGATCGTCTTTGCCCGGGTCACCCAGGAATCCGTGCGCGAGATCTCACTGCAAGTCTT
>JAEUNV010000679.1 GCA_016790385.1 Zoogloea sp. | reverse complement strand
ACCCATTGCCAACGCAACAATATCGCCATTTGCGGCGGAGGCACCCACCCCTTCCATCATTGGCCGGAACGCAGAATCTGTCCTGGCGAGCGCTTTGCGTTTCTGAATGAACGCTATGGTTATCTGAGCAAGCAGTTCACCGTTTTTGGTCAGCACATCCATATCGGGGTGCCGACGGGAGACGACGCCATCTGGCTGACGCATGCCCTCAATTGCTTCGTGCCCCATTTCGTCGCGCTTTCCGCGTCGTCGCCTTTTCTGGATGCAACGGACACGGGTTTCGAGTCTGCCAGGTTGAACGCGGTGTCCGCCTTCCCGTTGTCGGGCCAGGCCCCCGACATCGCCGACTGGCGCGCCTTTGTCGATTACATGGGGGTCTTGAAGTCCTGCGGTGTGGCCGAAAGTATCAAGGACCTCTACTGGGACGTCAGGCCCAAACCGGAGTACGGCACGGTGGAAGTGCGGGTCTGCGACACGCCGCTGTCCATCGACCGTGCCGTTGAGCTTGCTGCATTCGCCCAATGTCTGGCCTGCCATCTGTTGCGGGAGCGGCCCCCGATCGCGCCGGCCATGCAGGCTTTGGTAGCGCGATATAACAAGTTCCAGGCCTGTCGATTCGGCTTCAAGGCCGAGTTGGCGGACCCGATCAAGCGTCGCAAGGAAGCGCTTGGCGAAACGCTGATCCGGCTGCTTGATTCGCTGCTCCCGGATGCCGAGGATCTGGGTTGCCGTCGTCCTTTGGAGCGCCTGCAAGCCCTTGTCGAAAGCGGGTATGGCGATGCCGCCTGGCTGAGGCACACCGCGGCGGGCGCCGGCAACCTACACGATCTGACGCGGGCGGCCGTCGCACGCTTCGCTGAACCCACCCGTTATCGACCCCACAGCTAGAGGCGCTTTGTGCACACCCCAACCCTATTGCTCGCCGCCCTGTTGGCTTCCGCGCCGCTTCTAGCCGCGGAGTCATGCAGACTGTCGCCTTCCATGCCCCCGGCGGCACAAGCAGGTAAAGCGGTGAGTGGGGACAACTGGCTCAGCCCGGGAAACCTGCGATTTGGCCTGGCGCAGGCGCCTCAATTCATTCCTGGAGTGAGCGTGACGCCGGCGGCCAGCCCTCCGGCCCGGGCCACGGCGGCGCAGCGAATCGATGCGGATCGGCAGATGGTGACGGACCCTGCCGACGGCATGCGCCGATCGCTTCGCTTTCTTCTGGATAGCCGAATCGACGCAGACGGAGTTCTGATCCTCCGTCGAGGGCGTGTCGTGCTGGATTATCGGCGTACCGGATTCGATCCTTCCCAGCCGAGGCTACTCCTGGAGGCGACCCGCCCGATTCTGGTGACGCAGTTGGCCAAGGCTGCCGCAGAAGGCCGCGTGGCCCGGGAGAAGGCGATTACCCGGGTCATTCCAGAGCTCAGTGATGCGCGCGATCTCGGCAAACTGTCCTTGCAGCGCCTGCTCGACGGCAGAACGGGGCTGCAGTGGTCTGAAGCCGATGTTGCGCAGTGGCGGCAGGAGGCGGGATGGGGGCCGGGCGGCAAGCTCGGGGTGCGGGCCTGGTTGGGTTCCCGTTCGTCCTGGCCGCGAGGGTCCGACGACTCGGGCCTCGATCTCGCAGGCCCGGAGGGGGAACTCCTTCTCTGGTCGGCGGAGAAGGCGTGGAAGAAATCCGCCCCCGAATTATTGTGTGATCTCCAGGCCGGCATCCGGGCGCGAAATCCCGCTTTCTGGGCCACCGACAGGGGAGGTACACCGCTAGCCGACGGTCTTGCGCTCAGTCTTGGTGATTTTGCCACCCTGGGGCAGGCGTTTCTCGATGCACGCAATCGGCCCGGACGGCGAGCCCTGGCGCCGTCCTGGTTCGTCGAGTCGGTTGCCACTCCGTCGGCCGCGAGTGAGGCAAAGCCTGCCGGGGTGAGCGCCCTGGGGGCTGACACGGGTTGGCAGTATCGATTCGCGCATCCCGGAAATCGCGGCCATCGCATGGCGATCGTGGGAGCCTATGGCACCAGTCTCTATGTGGATTTTGACTATGGCATGGTGATTGCAGTGTTCGCGTCTCATGCCGAGAGGCAGTCGCCCCTTCTGATGGCCAGCCTGCGCAATGTGTGGGAGGAGCTTGTCCGCCCGGGGCGTGGCGATGGCGGACAGCGTTGAGTCCTGGCGAGTAGTTTGGATCGATCCGGTTTTCGAGCTCAGGCCTCAAGCCATTGATTGCGCATCCTCTGCATCAGGAGATCCTCGAAAGTGAAGAAACCTGGTCCGGTCTGTTTGGCAAGCTCCCGAAGTGCAAATGCCGCCCCCGTGCCAAAGGCTTCGCGCCGAATCGAATCGTGGCTGAGTCGAACCGTCTGGTAGGGAAATCCGAATACAACCTCATGGTGACCGACAATTCCACCCAGACGCAGCGAGGTGATACTGGCGTCCTTCACGTCAAGCGACCTCGCGATCTTGCGTGCCGTGCCTGAAACCTCGGGCTTGTCACGAAAATGCTCTTCCAGAATTGCAATGTCGGCGTGAGGGGCCACTTCGCGCAGCAATTTGGCGGCAAGAATCAGAAAGTTGATTCCCAATGTGATGTTCGGGGAGCCCATGACCCGTGCATTTGCGCCCAGCGAGCGAAGGTAGTCACTGTCGAGGTCGCTGTACGCCGATATGGCGCTGACAAGGATCAGACCGCGACGGCGTACTTCCTCGCCGTATGCGCGCACGGCTGTGGGGCCCGAAAAGTCCACCAGGGCATCAACCGGATGAGCGTCCAGCCAGTCGGCGAGCTTGATCTGATCGAGGCCGATCACGGGGGTACTTCCCGCCCCATTGCCGATTGCACCTCGTGTTGTCCCACGTGCAATCCA
>JAEUNV010000671.1 GCA_016790385.1 Zoogloea sp. | reverse complement strand
TTCCGACTTCCGGAAACGCTTCAACAACCCGTCACCACTTGTTTCCGGCGCACTATGCTGTGCGCCGTGCTCCGGCACCGTGAGGCGCCGAAATTTCCTTAATGCTTTTTCTTCGGCGCGATGACCATGATCATCTGGCGCCCTTCCATCTTCGGCATCTGCTCAACCTGGCCAACCTCTTCCAGATCGGCCTTGACGCGCTCCAGCTGCCGCATGCCGAATTCCTGGTGAGCCATTTCGCGCCCCCGGAAACGGAGGGTCACCTTGGCCTTGTCACCATCGTTCAGAAATTTGATCAGGTTCCGCAGCTTGATCTGGTAGTCATTCTCGTCCGTACCCGGACGAAGCTTTACTTCCTTGACCTGAATCTGCTTCTGCTTCTGCTTGGCTTCGTGGGCGCGCTTGGCTTCTTCGTACTTGTATTTCCCGAAGTCCATCAAGCGGCACACGGGAGGTTTAGCCATCGGTGCGATCTCAACCAGATCCACACCGGCTTCCTCAGCCGCTTCCAATGCAGCACGCAGAGAAACGATGCCGATCTGCTCACCGTCCTCACCCGTCAAGCGCACTTCCGGCACACTGATTTCGCCGTTTATGCGCAGCTTCTTATCCTGAGCGATGGTTTAAATCTCCATGAAAACAAAAATATCAGGCCGTGCCGGCAAACGAAGTTACTTCGTCTTGCCAACGCTCGACAATCTTATCGAGGGACATTTGACCGAGGTCTTGATTACCCCGAGCGCGGACGGCCACTACATTGGCTGCCTTTTCCTTGTCGCCGACAACCAGCAGATAAGGCAGCTTTCGAACGCTATGTTCGCGTATTTTATAAGTAATCTTCTCATTGCGCAAATCGGCCTCAACCCGAAAACCGCGTGAGCGCAAGGTCTTGACGACTTCCGTGACGTAATCGGCCTGAGCCTCGGAAATATTCAGCACCACCGCCTGCACAGGAGCGAGCCACAACGGCAGGGCCCCGGCGTGGTTTTCAATCAGGATGCCGATAAAGCGCTCGAGAGATCCGAGAATCGCCCGATGCAGCATCACCGGCGTGTGGCGACCATTGTCCTCACCCACATATTCCGCGCCAAGGCGGGCGGGCATGGAGAAATCAACCTGAACCGTCCCACACTGCCAGGACCGGCCAATGGCGTCCTTGATATGGAATTCAATCTTCGGACCGTAGAAAGCTCCCTCGCCAGGCAGCTCATCCCAAGTGAGACCACTGGACTGCAAAGCGGCACGCAGGGCATTTTCCGCCTTATCCCACACGTCGTCCGACCCCACCCTGCTATCCGGGCGCAAAGCCAGCTTGACCGCCACATCTTTGAAACCAAAATCCGCGTACACCTTTCGCACCAAGGCATTAAAGGCGGTCACTTCGGATTCAATCTGGTCTTCCGTACAAAAGACATGGCCATCATCCTGCGTAAAGCCTCGTACCCGCATGATGCCGTGCAGCGCCCCGGACGGCTCATTGCGATGACAGGCACCAAACTCACCGTAGCGGAGGGGCAACTCCCGATAAGAGCGCAGATCGGAATTGAAGATCTGAATATGTCCTGGGCAGTTCATGGGCTTCACAGCGTAGTCGCGGCTCTCCGACTCAGTGGTGAACATGTTTGCCTTGTAGTGCTCCCAGTGCCCCGACTTCTCCCAAAGGGAACGATCCAGGATCTGCGGACAACGCACCTCCTGGTAGCCATTGTCGCGATACACCGCCCGC
Source organism: Zoogloea sp. (assembly GCA_016790385.1). Classification (GTDB taxonomy): domain Bacteria; phylum Pseudomonadota; class Gammaproteobacteria; order Burkholderiales; family Rhodocyclaceae; genus Zoogloea. Next base: position 1,083 of record JAEUNV010000671.1, on the reverse strand, counting down.
ATGTATTGCTCGACCGCCTGCCACACCGTCCACCCGTTGGGATGCCAGAACACCAAACCCGGCGCCTCTTCCTGCAAATGAAAGAGATCCAGCTGCTTTCCCAGACGACGATGGTCGCGCTTCTCGGCCTCCTCCAGCATGTGCAGATAGGCCTCCTGCTCTTCCTTCCGAGCCCACGCGGTTCCGTAGATACGCTGCAACATCTCATTCTTTGAATCGCCACGCCAATAGGCGCCAGCCACTTTCATCAGCTTGAAGACCTTGAGCTTGCCGGTGGAGGGCACATGAGGCCCACGACACAGATCAGTGAACCCTCCCTCGCGATACAGCGAGACATCCTGACCCTCCGGGATGGAAGCGATGATCTCCGCCTTGTAATGCTCGCCGATGGACTTGAAGTAGGCGACCGCCTCATCCCGAGGCACCACGCTTCGCTCGACGGGGATGTCACGCCGAGCAAGCTCCAGCATGCGAGCCTCGATCTTTTCCAGATCTTCCGGCGTGAAGGGGCGCTTATACGAAAAATCGTAATAAAAGCCGTTCTCGATCACCGGACCAATGGTTACCTGTGCATCCGGGAACAGCTCCTTCACAGCATAGGCAAGCAAATGCGCCGTCGAATGACGAATGATCTCGACCCCCTCCGGGTCCTTGTCGGTAATGACGGCAAGCGCCACGTCCGTTTCAACAAGGAACGAGGTATCCACCAGCTTGCCGTCGACCTTGCCGGCCAAGGCAGCCTTGGCCAGACCGGCACCGATGGAAGCGGCGATCTGAGAGATCGTCACGGACTGTTCGAAACTGCGCACGGAACCGTCGGGCAAGGTGATGTTGGGCATGGTGACTCGCTCGGAAAAAATTCTGGGCAAAAAAAAAGTGCGGACGAGCCGCACTTTTTCTTTTTTGGAAAACGCCTTACAGCAGACTCGTTAATGCTTGTCCTGGCCGCTGCAAGTTCGAGACATTCGTTTTCCTTCTCAGGTGTTTGGTAGGCGCGATTGGACTCGAACCAACGACCCCCACCATGTCAAGGTGGTGCTCTAACCAGCTGAGCTACGCGCCTAAGAAGCCCGCATTATAGAC
>JAEUNV010000557.1 GCA_016790385.1 Zoogloea sp. | reverse complement strand
CCAATCCGACCCATTATTCGGTGGCCCTCAAGTACGATCCGGAGCGATCCGGCGCCCCGGTGGTGGTGGCCAAGGGCATGAACCTGATCGCCCACAACATCCGCGATCTGGCCCGCGAGCACGGCGTGCCCATCCTCGAGGCGCCGCCCTTGGCCCGGGCCCTCTACGCCCATTGCGAGCTTGAGCAGCAGATACCCGCGCAGCTCTACACCGTGGTTGCCGAGGTGATGGCCTGGGTGTTTCAGCTCAACCACTGGATTGCCGAAGGGGGGCTCCCCCCCGAACAGCCCAGTGGTCTGGTCGTTCCGCCGGGGATGGATCCGGCCGCAGATGCCCCGGAGATCTGAGCGGGCACTGAATTGACCCCGAAATCCCGGTTTCTTCCGGCCTTTCTCCCGGGCCGGAAGGGGAGACCATGGCAGCCATGAACGGTAGCCTGAACCTGCGCACGCTCTTCGCCCCCGGCAACATCCGCACGCTTGCCGGCCCGCTGCTCATCATCCTGATCCTCTCGATGATGGTGCTGCCCTTGCCGGCCTTTGTGCTGGATCTCATGTTCACCTTCAATATCGCGGTCTCCGTGATGGTGATGCTGGTGGCCATGTACACCAGGAAGCCCCTCGATTTCTCCGTCTTTCCCACCGTGCTGCTGGTCACCACCCTGCTGCGTTTGTCCCTCAACGTGGCGTCCACCCGAGTCGTGCTGCTGGAAGGCCACACTGGCCCCGATGCCGCCGGCAAGGTGATCGAGGCTTTCGGCCACTTCCTGGTGGGCGGCAACACCGCAGTGGGGCTGGTGGTATTCATCATCCTCACCCTGATCAATTTCGTGGTGATCACCAAAGGTGCCGGGCGGATCGCCGAAGTGGGTGCCCGCTTTACTCTCGACGCGATGCCCGGAAAGCAGATGGCCATTGATGCCGACCTCAACGCCGGTCTCATCGACGAGAAGGAAGCCAAGCGCCGGCGTGCGGAAACCTCCCAGGAGGCTGATTTCTACGGTGCCATGGATGGTGCCTCCAAGTTCGTACGCGGCGATGCGGTGGCCGGCATTCTCATCATGGCCATCAACGTGGTCGGTGGGCTGATAGTGGGCGTGCTTCAGCACAATATGGAACTCGGCCAGGCTGCCAACAATTACACCCTGCTGACCATCGGTGATGGCCTGGTGGCGCAGCTTCCCGCCCTGATCATCTCGGTGGCGGCAGGCCTGGTGGTATCGCGTGTCGGTGACGACGGCGATATGGGTTCCCAGGTGGTCGGGCAGGTGTTCTCGAACCCGCAGGTTCTGCTGTTGACCGGTGCCATCCTCGGCATCCTGGGCCTGATCCCGGGCATGCCCAACTTTGTCTTTCTGTTGCTGGCCAGCGGCCTGGGCTATCTCGCCTGGCGTGGCGGCGCGCGGCAGGCCGATCAGGTCGACGAGATTGAGGCACCGAGCGCGGCGCCAGTAGTGCCGGTGGAAAATCAGGAGGCGAGCTGGTCCGATGTCATGCCGGTCGACGTGCTCGGTCTGGAGGTGGGCTATCGACTTATCCCGATGGTGGACAAGGGGCAGGATGGTGAGCTGCTCAAGCGCATCCGCGGCCTGCGCAAGAAGTTCGCCCGGGACATCGGTTTTCTGGCGGCGCCGGTGCATATCCGGGACAACCTGGAACTGAAGCCCAACGCCTACCGCATTGTGCTCAAGGGGGTGGAGATAGGGGTGGGCGCCGCCTTCCCCGGCCAGTTCATGGCCATCAATCCGGGGCGGGTGTCCGGCCCCCTGTCCGGGCGCGACACCACCGACCCGGCCTTTGGGCTGCCCGCGGTATGGATTGACGCAACCCAGCGCGAACAGGCACATGCCCTTGGCTACACAGTGGTCGATGCCAGCACGGTGGTGGCGACCCATCTGAACCATCTCATTCTCAGCCACGCTTCCGAACTCCTTGGCCGTATCGAAACCCAGGCACTGCTTGATCACATCGCCAAAGACACGCCCAAGCTGGTCGAAGACCTTGTGCCCAAACTGCTACCCTTGGCCAGTGTTCAGCGGGTGCTCCAGAACCTGCTCGACGAGGGCGTCAATATTCGCGATATGCGGACCATCGTGGAGGTTCTTGCCGAGCACGCTCCGCGGATTCAGGACCCCCTCGAACTCACCACACGAGTTCGGCAGGCCTTGGGCCGTGCCATCTTGCAGGGCCTCTTTCCGGGTAACGGTGAAGTGCAAGTCATGGCCCTCGAACCGGGTCTCGAGCGGGTGCTCATGCAGGCCATGGCCGGGGGAGGGCCGGATGGCGGGGCCATTGAGCCGGGTCTGGCGGATACCTTGCTGCGCGAAACTGCGGCAGCGGCCCAGCGCATGGAAGACACAGGTCTGCCGCCGGTCCTCCTGGTACCGGCCCCCTTGCGCTGGCTGTTGTCGCGTTTCCTGCGTCGAGCCGTTCCGACGCTCAAAGTTGTGGCCAACTCCGAGGTTCCCGAG
>JAEUNV010000597.1 GCA_016790385.1 Zoogloea sp. | reverse complement strand
CAGATGCCGGTCGAAGGCCCGGCTGGCCATGAACTCCCCCATGGCGATCTGGGCCAGGGCGTCGTTGGGCCGGCTCTGGGCGTGCTTGAGCATGCGGATGCGGTCCTGCCAGCGCCCGCCCGTCACCCAGCCAACCCGCATGCCCGGCGCCAGGGTCTTGTGGAAGGAGCCGCAGTGAATCACATTGCCGTTTCGATCCCAGGCCTTGCAGCACGTGAGGGGCGGATCGCCATCGCTCAGAGCGCCATAGATGTCGTCTTCCACCAGGGTCACCCCATGGGCGTCGCACAGGGCCACCAGGCGGGCCTTCTCCTCATCCGGCATGACACAACCGAGGGGGTTCTGGAAATTCGGCACCACCACCACCGCGGCAATCCGCCCATGGGTCTGGAAGGCCAGTTCCAGGGCTTCCACCGACAGGCCGCGGCTGGGGCTGGTGGGAATTTCCAGCGCGCGCAGGCCAAGGCTCTCGATGACCTGGAGAAGGCCGAAATAGGTTGGCGATTCCACGGCGATCACGTCGCCGGGCCGGCTCACCGCGCGCAAGGCCAGATTGATGGCCTCGGTGCAGCCGTGGGTCACCAGGATCTCGTCGGCCGTCAGACTCATGCCGGCCGCCAGGGCCCGCCGCGCCAGCACCGCCCGGAAGCCCGGGTCGCCCTGGGGCGGCACCGGGCTCACCAGCACCTCCGGACGCCGGCGCAGGGCACGCAGCGCCGCGTTCTTCAGGGCTTCCTGGGGATAGGCCTCGGGGGCACCGAAAGCGAGGGCCAGGTTGGTGCGCACGGGGTGACGTTCGCACTTGGTGACAAAATCCGAAACCCGGTCGTGAATGCCGGCAAAGGCCGCCGGATCGGGCACCATGGCCGCGGCCCGGGGGTCGGGCTCGCTGACCGGTTGCAGATGCGCCCGTCGCGGGCGCTGCACAAAGTAGCCGGAGCGTGGCCGCGCCTCCAACAGCCCCTCGTCCTCCAGGGTTCGGCAGGCCTGGAGCACCGTGGACAGACTGACGCCATGCTGGCGCACCAGGCTGCGCAGGGAGGGCATGCGCTGGCCGGGGGGCAGCACGCCGGACTGGATGGCCCGCCGGTAATGGGCCGCCATGCGGGCATAGAGCAAGGTGTCGACGGTCTCGGTTTCCATGGCGCGATCATCCTCGAAGCCGGGCTAAGGCCACAGGTACAGACGGGAGCAAAGCACACCATAACAGGCTTTGGAATCTCCCACTGCACCGATACAGAAAGGCCGGGCCTGTGCCTGCCGGAGCAGTCGGGGAGTTCGTAAGCTGGGGCCATTTCCACCCCAGGAGCCGCAAAATGGAACCGACCCTCCCCACGACCGACGCGGAGCTTTATCTTGCCCCGGATCACCGCCACCTGCGTGCCGTCAGGGCAGGCACGCTGATATTGGTGGAAGAAGGCCTTATCGAGCTGGAGGGCCCGCCCCGATCGCTGGGGGAGCAGATGCTGCGACCACGCCGTCAGATCGAGGCGGGCTGCGGCCATGTGCTTGATGAGGATGGCTGGATCGGACTGAGCTCGGCCCGGGGCGCCAGGCTGCGGCTGGTGACCGACAGGACAAGCGGGGTAAATTCGGTGGAGGTGTTGATGGCGCGGATGCGATGCCTGCGCACCCTGGAAAACCGTCTGCTGGCGGCGGTGGCCGCCGCCCTGCGCGTGCGCCTGGAGAGGCAGGAAAGCCCCGGTGGGCCGGCGCCTTAAGGGCCGACGGGGGAGCGCTTCAAGGCTTGCCC
>JAEUNV010000591.1 GCA_016790385.1 Zoogloea sp. | reverse complement strand
CGCCTCCGTCATCCGCGATCCCATGTCCGCCCCCCACGCCCCCATCCAACGCAGCCTGCTCGACCGCCTGCGCCAGGTTGCCCTTTTCGAGATCGGCGGCCTGCTGCTGATCAGCCCGCCTTTTGTGTGGCTGTCGGGCGTGCCGGCGGTGGATTCCATCGGCCTGCTGCTCATCCTGGCCCTCATGGCCGCCCTGTGGAACGGCGCCTACAATACCGCCTTCGACTGGATCGAGGGGCGCCTCACCGGCCGCACCGCAGATCGCCGCCCCTGGCCCATGCGCATCGCCCACGCGGCGGGTTTCGAAGGCGGCCTCCTGCTGATGACCCTGCCGGTGATCGTGCTATGGACCGGCATGGACTGGCTCACGGCCCTGGTGGCCGACATCGGCCTGGCCCTTGCCTACACGGTTTATGCCTTCGGCTTCAACCTGGCCTACGACCGCCTCTTTCCCATTGTCGCCCCCACACCCCCACTCCCCTGACCCTCGAGAGCCCCCACCATGCCCACCACCACCCTCATCATCACCGGCATGCAGTCCGACGACTGCCTGCGCACCGTCATGAACGCCATCCAGGATCTGCCCTGCATTGGCTACGTGGACGTCTCCCTGGAAACCGGTCACGCCGAGATCGAGCACACCAGCATGGTCTCAGAAGGCGACATTCGCTCCGCCATCGAGGAAGCCGGATATCCAACACGCTGACCACTGCGCGGGGCTGCCCCCGCGTGGCCGGGCCGTTGCGGTCGGCCCATTCGAAGGTGGGAGCCCTGCCCCCGCCCGCTATAATCCGCCCCTTCACCCCAGCAGGATCTCACCGTGTCCGACCGCCTTGCCGTCCTTCCCCAGTACCTGATCCCCAAGCAGGCCATCACCATGCTGGCCGGCAAACTCGCCAGCGCCCAGGCCGGGGGGCTCACCACCTCGGTGATCCGCTGGTTCGTGGGGCGCTACGGGGTAAACATGGCCGAGGCCGCCAACCCGGACATCGCCAGCTACGCCAGCTTCAATGATTTCTTCACCCGCCCCCTCAAGGCCGGCGCCCGCCCCCTGGCCGACGCCGACTTCCTCTGCCCGGTGGACGGCGCCATCAGCCAGTTCGGCCGCATCGACCGGGACCGCATCTTCCAGGCCAAAGGCCACGACTACTCCACCCACACCCTGGTGGGCGGCGACCGGGACCTGGCCATCCAGTTCCAGGACGGTGAGTTCGCCACCCTCTACCTGAGCCCGCGGGACTACCACCGCATCCACATGCCCTGCGACGGCCGCCTGACGCGCATGATCTATGTGCCCGGCGCCCTGTTCTCGGTCAATCCCACCACCGCCCGGGGCGTGCCCGGGCTGTTCGCCCGCAACGAGCGGGTGGTGTGCGTCTTCGAGAACGACGAGATCGGCCCCTTCGTGCTGGTGCTGGTGGGGGCCACCATCGTGGGCAGCATGGCCACCGTATGGCAGGGCCAGATCAACCCGCCCCGCCCGGGCAAGATCCGCGAGTGGGACTACGCCCCCGGCCAGGTCACCCTGAAAAAGGGCGATGAGATGGGCCGCTTCCTGCTCGGCTCCACGGTGGTCATGCTCTTTCCCAAGAGGCGCCTCGCCTTCAAGCCCGACTGGGCGCCCGCCCGCCCCATCCGCATGGGCGAAGCCATGGGCAGCCGGGCGGTGTAAACCCCTGCCGCGCTGGCGACGATCATTGTCGCCCCGCGCTGCGCCCCCGATCAGGCTGGCACCTTAGTGCTTCAAGGCATGAGGCCCCCCACGGCCACGCTGCTTGCGTGCTTCCCAGAAGCCGATGGCAAGCATGATTGCGCTGGTCAGCCAGCCGGCAACCCATAGCTCGCTCTGCAACATGACGGGGGCAAACGCCGCGAGTGCGGCGACACCGACGAGATGGGAAACCGGAACGCAGCCATGGACCACTCGCTTGTGGATGGCGCAACCGGTCAGAAAG
>JAEUNV010000590.1 GCA_016790385.1 Zoogloea sp. | reverse complement strand
CGCCTCCGTCATCCGCGATCCCATGTCCGCCCCCCACGCCCCCATCCAACGCAGCCTGCTCGACCGCCTGCGCCAGGTTGCCCTTTTCGAGATCGGCGGCCTGCTGCTGATCAGCCCGCCTTTTGTGTGGCTGTCGGGCGTACCGGCGGTGGACTCCATCGGCCTGCTGCTCATCCTGGCCCTCATGGCCGCCCTGTGGAACGGCGCCTACAATACCGCCTTCGACTGGATCGAAGGGCGCCTCACCGGCCGCACCGCAGATCGCCGCCCGTGGCCCCTGCGCATCGCCCACGCGGCGGGCTTCGAAGGCGGCCTCCTGCTAATGACCCTGCCGGTGATCGTGCTGTGGACCGGCATGGACTGGCTCACGGCCCTGGTGGCCGACATCGGCCTGGCCCTTGCCTACACGGTCTATGCCTTCGGCTTCAACCTGGCCTACGACCGCCTCTTTCCCATCGTCGCCCCCACTCCCCCACTCCCCCACTCCCCTGACCCTTGAGAGCCCCCACCATGCCCACCACCACCCTCATCATCACCGGCATGCAGTCCGACGACTGCCTGCGCACCGTCATGAACGCCATCCAGGATCTGCCCTGCATCGGCTACGTGGACGTCTCCCTGGAAACCGGTCGCGCCGAGATCGAGCACACCGGCATGGTCACCGAAGGCGACATCCGCTCCGCCATCGAGGAAGCCGGGTATCCGACACGCTGACCATGGCGCGGGGCTGCCCCCGCGTGGCCGGGCCGTTGCGGTCGGCCCATTCGAAGGTGGGTGCCCTGCCCCCGCCCGCTATAATCCGCCCCTTCACCCCAGCAGGATCTCACCGTGTCCGACCGCCTTGCCGTCCTCCCCCAGTACCTGATCCCCAAGCAGGCCATCACCATGCTGGCCGGCAAGCTGGCCAGCGCCCAGGCCGGGGGGCTCACCACCTCGGTGATCCGCTGGTTCGTGGGGCGCTACGGGGTGAACATGGCGGAAGCCGCCAACCCGGACATCGCCAGCTACGCCAGCTTCAACGATTTCTTCACCCGCGCCCTCAAGGCCGGCGCCCGCCCCCTGGCCGACGCCGACTTCCTCTGCCCGGTGGACGGCGCCATCAGCCAGTTCGGTCGCATCGACCGGGACCGCATCTTCCAGGCCAAGGGCCACGACTACTCCACCCACACCCTGGTGGGCGGCGACCGGGACCTGGCCATCCAGTTCCAGGACGGCGAGTTCGCCACCCTCTACCTCAGCCCGCGGGACTACCACCGCATCCACATGCCCTGCGACGGCCGCCTGACGCGCATGATCTATGTGCCCGGCGCCCTGTTCTCGGTCAATCCCACCACCGCCCGGGGCGTGCCCGGCCTGTTCGCCCGCAACGAGCGGGTGGTGTGCGTCTTCGAGAACGACGAGATCGGCCCCTTCGTGCTGGTGCTGGTGGGGGCCACCATCGTCGGCAGCATGGCCACCGTGTGGCAGGGCCAGATCAACCCACCCCGCCCGGGCAAGATCCGCGAGTGGGATTACGCCCCCGGCCAGGTCACCCTGAAAAAGGGCGACGAGATGGGCCGCTTCCTGCTCGGCTCCACGGTGGTCATGCTCTTTCCCAAGAAGCGCATCCGCTTTACCCCCGACTGGGCGCCCGCCCGCCCCATCCGCATGGGCGAGGCCATGGGCAGCCGGGCCGTGTAAGCCCCTGCCCCGCTGGCAGCTTAGTGCTTCACGGCATGAGGCCCCCCAGGGCCACGCTGCATGCGCGCCTCCCAATAGCCGATGGCAAGCATGATCACACTGGTCAGCCAGCCGGCAACCCATAGCTCGCTCTGCAACATGACGGGGGCAAACGCCGCGAGTGCGGCGACACCGACGAGATGGGAAACCGGAACGCAGCCATGGACCACTCGCTTGTGGATGGCGCAACCGGTCAGAAAG
>JAEUNV010000582.1 GCA_016790385.1 Zoogloea sp. | reverse complement strand
GCCGAACTCGGCCTGGCCGCGGGGGCGCACCGACACGTTGGCGTCGCAGCGGAAGGAGCCTTCCTGCATGTTGCCGTCGCAGATGTCGATCCAGCGCACCAGGGCGTGCAGGGCCTTGGCGTAGGCCACGGCCTCGGCGGATGAGCGCATCTCGGGCTCGGAGACGATCTCCAGCAGCGGCGTGCCGGCGCGGTTGAGGTCGATGCCGGTCATGCCGTGGAAGTCTTCGTGCAGGCTCTTGCCGGCGTCTTCCTCCAGATGGGCGCGGGTCAGGTTGACCACCTTTTCATAGGCGCCGCCCTTGCCATCGGGCACCAGCAGGGGGATCTGGCCGCCCACCACCACGGGCAGCTCGTACTGACTGATCTGGTAGCCCTTGGGGAGGTCGGGGTAGAAGTAGTTCTTGCGGGCGAAGATGCTCTTCGGGGCGATGGTGGCGCCCACAGCCAGCCCGAAGCGGATGGCCCGCTCCACTGCGCCTTTGTTGAGCACCGGCAACACGCCGGGCAGGGCGATGTCGACCGCGCAGGCTTGAGCGTTGGGTTCCGCGCCGAAGTCAATGCTGGCGCCGGAGAAGATCTTGGACTGCGTGTTGAGCTGGGTATGCACTTCCAGCCCGATGACGACTTCCCAGTCGGTTCTGCTCATGATGAGGCTCTCTAAATTAGTCGCTTAATCGCATTGGCCCGTAGGCTTGTCGATCAGCAGCGGCCACACGTAGTCGTGGGCGCTGGAGGGGGAACACAGGTGATGGCAACCGGCAAAGGCCACGGTGATCTGCTCGCCTTGCTCCCACATGCGCACTTTGCAGTCGCGGGCACCGGCGAGTTCGATGGACGGCAGGGCCTGGGTCTGGCGGAACTGGGCCAGATCGTAGCGGCAGCTGCCGCGCTTGGGCATGGTCATTTCCACGTTGAACGCCCGCACTTTTGACTCTTGCACGTCCACGATGGCCTTGCCGAAGTTGCCCGTTTCGTCCTTGAAACGGCAGTCGGTCTTGACCGTGAAAGTGCGCAGGGGCATGGGCTTGAGCTTTCCGGAAGGCCGCGCCACAGGCGCCGAAGGTTCCTGGCCTCGGGCGGCCGGGGCACCTTCGGGGCGGTGCACGATCTGCTCTACCGTGCCACACCCGGCCAGCAGGGCGACGGCCAGACTGGCACCGAGGCGGGCTGCGGAGCGCAAGGGCATCATGGGACGCAGCCTCAGAAACCGGCCGGCGCGCGCAGGTGCCAGTCGGTGGCCTGCTGGAACTGGTGGGCGGCGCCCAGCAGCCGCGCTTCGCCGAAGTAGTTGCCAATCAGTTGCAGGCCCACCGGCAGATTGCCGACTCCGAAGCCTGCGGGGTGGGACAGGGCGGGCAGGCCGGCCAGGTTGACGGCGATGGTGTAGATGTCCGACAGATACATCTGCACCGGGTCGTCGCTCTTCTCGCCAATGCCGAAAGCCACGCTGGGGCTCACCGGGCCGGCGATCACGTCGCACTGGGTAAAGGCGGCGGCAAAGTCGTTGGCGATCAGGCGGCGCAGCTTCTGGGCCTTGATGTAGTAGGCGTCGTAGTAGCCGTGGGAGAGCACATAGGTGCCCACCAGGATGCGGCGCTTCACTTCACCGCCGAAGCCCTGGGCGCGGCTCTTGCAGTACATGTCGTTGAGGTCGCCGTATTCGGCGGCGCGGTGGCCGTAGCGCACGCCGTCGAAGCGGGAGAGGTTGGAGCTGGCTTCGGCCGGGGCGATCACGTAGTAGGCGGGAATGGCCAGGCGGGCATTGGGCAGGCTCACCTCGACG
>JAEUNV010000575.1 GCA_016790385.1 Zoogloea sp. | reverse complement strand
GGCCAGCACCATGGTGGCGGCCTCCCGGCTCACCGCGGTGCCGGTGATGGCCATGGCCACGCCGATGTCGGCCGCCTTCAGGGCCGGGGCATCGTTGACGCCGTCGCCGGTCATGGCAACCACGTGGCCGTTGGCCTGTAGGGCCTCGACGATGCGCGTCTTGTGTTCGGGGGTGACGCGGGCGAAGACGGCCGCAGCGTCCACCAGACGCTGCAGTTCGGCGGGGCTCAGGCCGTCGAGTTCGCGGCCTTCGTGGGTGCTGCCGGTGAGCCCCAGTTCGGCGGCAATGGCGGCGGCGGTGGCCTGGTGGTCGCCGGTGATCATCTTGACCTGCACGCCGGCGGCCCGGCAGATGCGGATGGCCTCCTTTGCCTCCGGGCGGGGCGGGTCGATGATGCCCACCAGGGCGGTCAGGGTGAGGTCTTCCGTCCATGCCCGCAGATCGCCGGCGGGGTCGAAGTCGGCGGCGGGAATGCGGCGCCCGGCCAGGGCCAGCACCCGTAGCGCCTGCCCGGCCAGGGCCTCGTTGGCCGCGCGGAGCGCTTCGCGAGCGGCGGCGTCGAGGGCGGCGTCGCCGTTATCGGTCTGGTAGCGGCTGGCCCGGGCCAGCAGCACGTCGGGGGCGCCCTTGACCCACACGCGCACGTGCTCGCCTTCCCGGTGGAAGGTGGCCATGAACTTGCTGCCCGAGTCGAAGGGCACTTCAGCGATGCGGGGGTTGCCGGCCTGAAGCGCCGCGGCATCAAGGCCGCAACGGGCGGCCAGGGCCAGTAGGGCGCTTTCGGTGGGGTCGCCGACCCACCGCCCGTCCACCTGGTGAGCATCGGCACACAGGGCCGCGGGCTGGAGCGCGGCCGTCAGGCCGGGTACATGCGGGGTGGCGTTGTCGACGGGGAGATGGCGGCCGTGGAAAAACAGCGCCCGGGCGGTCATCTGGTTGAGCGTGAGAGTGCCGGTCTTGTCGGAACAGATCACCGTGGTGCAGCCCAGGGTTTCCACCGACGCCAGCTTCTTGACGATGGCCTTGCGTCCGGCCATGCGATGCATGCCCAGGGCCAGCGTCACGGTAACCACCGCCGGGAGCCCTTCGGGGATGGCCGCCACGGCCAGGGCGATGGCCGTGAGGGTGGTGTCCATGAGGTCGTCGCCCCGGGCCAGGCCGGCCCCGAACATCAGGGCTACCACCATGCCGGCGATCAGGGCCAGGCGTTTGCCCAGGGTGTCGAGCTGGATCTGCAAGGGGGTTGGCGGCTCGCTGGCATCGCGGAGCAGGCCCGCGAGGCGGCCCATCTCGGTATCCATGCCGGTGGCGGTGACCACCGCCTCCAGGCGCCCCCGGGTGGCCACGGTGTTCATGAAGATCATGCCCTGGCGTTCGGCCAGGGGGGTGTCGGCGGCAACGGCCGCGGCGGTTTTTGCAACCGGAGCTGACTCGCCCGTCAGCGCGGCTTCGGCCACCTCGGCGGCGTGGGCGTCGAGCACCCGCGCGTCGGCGGCAACCCGTTCGCCGGCGTCGAGCAGCAACACATCGCCCCGGACCAGGGTGGAAGCGTCCACCACCGCCACGTCGCCGTCGCGGCGCACCCGGGCGGTGGGTGAAAGCATGCCCTGAAGCGCGGCAAGGGCTTGTTCGGCGCGGCTTTCCTGGATGTAGCCGAGGGTGGCGTTGAGGAGCACGACCACGCCAATGACGGCCGCGTCCTTCACTTCGCCAAGCAGGCCGGCGACGATGGCCGCTCCCAGCAGTACCAGAATCAGGAGGTTGGCGAACTGGTCGAGAAAGCGCCGCCAGCCGGGGCGGGGCGGCTTTCGGGCCAGGCGGTTGGCGCCCTGGGCCTGAAGGCGGGAGGCGGCGTCGGTGCTGTCGAGGCCGCGGGCCGGGTCGCAGCCGAGTGCCCCGGCAACTTCGCTGGCAGAGAGGGCGTGCCAGCCGGGGGGCGTTGGGAGGGTAGGCATGGGGGCTGTCAGGGCTGTGCTATGTGCGTCGGCGGCAAGTGCCAGGGCCGAGGCGGCGGGGCGCTGCCATTCCATGGTATGCCCGCGGGGCCGTCCGATCCAGACGGATTATCCTCCGTGATATTTCGGAAAGGCCGAAATGTCGTCGCAGGATGGACTAAGCTGATGGCGTGGTGCCGGAGCGTCTTCCGGCATGGCTTTTGTTAAAGGAGATCCATCATGACCCGTTTTCGTCACGCCTTTCCTGCCCTTGCCCTTTCCCTGCTGTTGGGCGCTGCGGCGGTGCCGGCCATGGCTGACATGCCCTGCGGCCCGATGGGGGGCGGCATGCGCGAGCACCGGGCCGAGCGGATGGAGCAGCACCACAAGCGACTGCATGATGCGCTCAAGCTCAACGCGGATCAGGAGGTGGCCTGGAAGAAACTGATCGAATCGGAACACCCCATGGCCGCAGCCCGTCCGGGTGCCGGCAAAACCGAGGATTGGGCCGGCCTGACTACACCCGAGCGTGCCGAGCGCATGCTGGAACGCATGCGTGCGCATCAGTCGGCCATGGCGGATCACGTGGCGCAGCTGAAGGCCTTTTATGGGCAGTTGAGTCCGGAGCAGCAGAAGATCTTTGACGATGCCCACCGCGGCGAGCGCCGGGGCATGCGCGGCAGGGGCATGGGCCCGGCCGCGAAGTGAGCCCGAGGGCCGGGTTGTTCAACCCGGCCTTTGCAGCCAGCGGTCGCGTTCGAGCCGATACAGGCAGTGAGCCCGCAAGGGGCTGTCGGGCGGCAGGGCGGGATGGGCAAAGTCCTCATCGGCGTGGCGGCGCATGCCGATGCGCTCCATCACGGCCCGGGAGCGCAGATTGCCCAGGGTGGTAAAGGACACGATTTCCCGCACTTCCAGTGTTTCAAAGCCCACCCGCAGGGCCGCACGGGCAGCCTCGGTGGCCAGGCCGCGGCCCCAGTACGTCCGCGCCAGACGCCAGCCCACTTCCACACAGGGCGCAAAGGGTAGTTCGGCCAGGGGTGTATGGAGGCCCACGAAGCCGATGAAGGCGCCGCTTTCCTTCAGTTCCGCAGCCCAGAAGCCCCAGCCCCGCTCCGCGATCAGGGCCTGGCAGCGTCGGGCCAGGGCGTCACTTTCATGGCGCTGGAGGGGGGCCGGAAAG
>JAEUNV010000526.1 GCA_016790385.1 Zoogloea sp. | reverse complement strand
TACAGCGAGCACCGGAGTTGCGAGATCGGGACGCGCAGTAGATTTATTCGGCGTTCTCAAATTTGTTTCGGACGCTGATCAATGACCCGGCGGGCCTTGCCGGTCTGAGTGCGGGGGATGCTGTCGAAGTCCATCACGTTCACCCTGGTGCTGATGCCGATGATGGTCTTGATGTGCTGGGCCACGCTGCGGCTGATCTCCTCGATGGTGCCGCGGCCCACATGGCCGGACAGCTCGCGCTGCAACTCGCAGCGGATCTCCACGTTGTCCAGGTGACCATCGCGGGTCAGCACGATCTGGTAGTTTCCGGTGAGGCGCGGCTCGCGCAGGATCTGCTCCTCGATCTGGGTCGGGAACACATTCACGCCGCGCACAATGAGCATGTCGTCGGAGCGGCCGACGATCTTGTCCATGCGCCGGAAGGCCCGGGAGGTGGGCTTGAGCAGGCGGGTCAGGTCGCGGGTGCGGTAGCGGATGACCGGGAAGGCCTCCTTGGTCAGTGAGGTGAACACCAGCTCGCCCTCCTCGCCATCGGGCAGCACTTCGCCGGTTTCCGGGTCGATGATCTCGGGGTAGAAGTGGTCTTCCCAGATCACCGGGCCATCCTTCGTCTCGATGCACTCGCAGGCCACGCCGGGGCCCATCACTTCGGTCAGGCCGTAGATGTCGATGGCGTCGATGCCCAGCTTGCGTTCAATCTCGGCACGCATGCCCTGCCCCCAGGGCTCGGCCCCGAAGATGCCGACCTTGAGGGAGATCTCGTCGGGTTTGATGCCCAGGCGCTCAAACTCCTCCGCGATCACCAGGGAGTAGGACGGGGTGACCATGATGATCTCGGGCTTGAAGTCCATGATCTGCTGGACTTGCTTCTCGGTCTGGCCGCCGGACATGGGCACCGCGGTACAGCCCAGGCGCTCGACGCCGTAGTGGGCGCCCAGCCCGCCGGTGAACATGCCGTAGCCGTAAGCCACATGCACCATGTCGCCCGGCCGGCCACCCGCGGCGCGGATGGAGCGGGCCACCACCTCAGCCCAGTTGTCGATATCGCGCCTGGTGTAACCCACCACCACCGACTTGCCGGTGGTACCCGACGAGGCGTGGAGGCGCGCCACTTTGCTGCGCGGCACGGCGAACAGGCCGAAGGGATAGTTGTCGCGCAGGTCCGACTTGGTCATGAAGGGGAACTTCGACAGGTCAGAGAGCTGCGTCAGCTCGTCCGGATGCACCCCCTTCTCCAGGCACTTCCGGCGGTAGGGCTCGACGTTGTCGTAGGTGTGGCGCACGGACCATTTCAGGCGCTCCAGCTGGAGCGCCGAGATCTCGTCGCGGCTGGCGGTCTCGATAGGGTCCAGTTCGCCCGGTTGGGGATGCTTGGCGGTCATCTTGTCTCCTCGTCTTGTGTTCTGTTCGGTGGTGCTGTTCAGGCTTTCTCGGCATCCAGGCCGGCGATGACTTCACCGGAGATGCGGTAGCTCTTGCCCCGGAACAGGGCCACGGTCTTGCCGGCGCTGTCGCGCACGGTCACGTCGTACACCCCGGTGCGGCCGGAGGCGGACATCTCCACGGCCTCGGCCGCCAGGGTGTCACCCTCCTTGCCCGGGGCCAGGAAGTCGATGTGACAGGCGGACGCGACCGTATTCTTGTTGTAGCTGTTGCAGGCATAGGCGAAGGCCGTATCGGCCAGGGTGAAGATCAGCCCCCCGTGGCAGATGTGATGGCCATTGACCATGTCGCCGCGCACCGGCATGGACAGGCGCGCATAGCCCTGGCGGACTTCGTTGATGCGCATGCCCAGCGCGTTGGCGGCCCGGTCACGGGCCCACATGGCGGTGGCGACCGCCTCGGCGAGGGCCTGGGGATCGGTCGGTACCGCCACGGTGGCGGGAGAAGTTTCAGCGGTCATGGATCTTCTTTCCTGCA
>JAEUNV010000520.1 GCA_016790385.1 Zoogloea sp. | reverse complement strand
AAGTGCGGACAGCCGGCCGGCCCCTGGGGTGGATGGCGTTTTGCAGCAGAGTATCCACGACATCGACATTCCGCCGCGGCCCAAGATCATCGACCAGATCCATGCCGAGATGAACAGCGATGCGCCCAACCTCCGCGGCATCGCCGGACTCATCAACCAGGATGTGAGCCTCGCCGCGGGCCTCATCAAGACGGCCAATTCGCCTTATTTCGGCTTTGGCCGGCGGGCGCGCTCGGCCCACGAGGCCTTGGCCATCCTCGGCCTTGACGTGACCTGCCGCGCCATCGCGACCATCAGCCTGCGTCGTGCCTTTCCCAACCGCGCCCACTACGAGCGCTTCTGGCATGCATCGGCGAGCATCGCCACCCTCTCCGGCTGGCTCGCCCAGCTGCTCTGCGTGCCGGACGTGCGTGCCGATGACGCCTACACCTATGGCCTGTTCAGGGACTGTGGCATCGTCATCCTGCTGCGCCGCTATCCCGCTTACCGGGGCATCCTGGCCGGAGCCAACCTCGACCGCGACTCGCCCTTCACGGCGGTCGAGCAGGCCGCCCTGCCCACCGACCATACCGTGGTGGGCAGCCTGCTCGCCCAGAATTGGTGGCTGCCGGGCGAGATCTGCGCCGCCATCCGCCACCACCACAGCCTGCCGGCGCTGGTGGAGTCGGTGTCGCCACTGAAGATGCCGGGCCGGCAGCTGGTGGCCATTGCCCAGACCGCCGAATACCTCCTCCAACAGATCACGGGTGGCAGCCGCACTGAAGAATGGGCGAAGCTCGGCCCCGCCTGCCGTGATCTCCTCCGGCTGGACGACGCGACGCTGGAGGCGATCTGCCGCGATGCCGAGCCACTTCTTCGCGGAGTGGAGTGAAGGCAGAACGCGGCGCGGATACCGTGTCCTGGAATGAACTCCCTGTGCGGGCGTGGTAAGGGGCCGAAAAGGAGGAAGCCTCCCTTGGGTGGCTTCCTTTATCTTGAGCGCCGGGATCAGCCTCCGCGTCGCGCCAGATCTTCCTCGAAGGCGGCGATCACGGCGGCGTCACGGGTGGGATGGCGTTGGCCGGGGAGGTCCGCGATATTCCGGTCGGTAGGTGCCTGGGCCGACGGGTCATCCCGGAAGAGGTGGAGGAACTCTCCCGCAGGGGTTCGGAATATCTGGAACACGGTGTTGGAATAGACCACCGGCAAGGGCTGGCTGAGGCTGCCCACTTCCACATCATAGAGTTCGCAGGCGGCATTGAGCGCGTCGTCGAAGGTGGCTTCAAAAGGGCAATCTGCGTAGCTGTGCTCATCGACCATGATGCCCGCGGCTTCATAGACATAGCCGTTGGCCTGGGGCACATGCCAGATGGCAAAGTCCTGGTGTTCGAAAACCTGGGTGATGTGCTCGGTCAAATCCGTTCTCCTCGGCACTTGTGAATAAACCCGTTGCACGACTCATCCTGCCCGTCCGGATCTCTCCACAGGCGTTCATCGCTCATGACACGGTGAAGTACAGCGCGCTGCCTTCGATCTGCATGCTTCTTACCTTGATCAGTTTGCCGGGCTGCTTTTGCCGGATCACCGCGAGGCTTTCGCTGACGCCACACCACAGGTCGGATATCACCGTCTGCTCGGTCACTGCCACGCCGCGCTGGCTGTCGCCCATGGCGGGCAGGCGGAAACACATGCGGGCTTCCGCGCCATGCACGATGAACCAGCCCTTGAGGTCTTCGCTCCGGGCGATCCGCCAGTCGAAGCCCAGTGTGTGCAAGGCGTCCGCGAAGGGCGCGTATCCCTTCTCCATGTCCTTGAAATTGATGGTGTCGGTGGGCAGGTTCTGCATGGGGGAGCTCGGTCTGGATTCAAGGGAGAGGGCAGGTGTCAGGCCTCGACTTTAGCGACTTCGGCGTCGTTGCGCTCGAAGCGCGTCAGGCGCACGTCTACGGTCAGGTGCAGGCTCGTCAGGGCTGCCGCCCGGGCGCGCCCTTCGGCGCTGGCGCGGTAGAGGTGGGGCGTCATGAGCAGCAGGTCGGCGATCTGCCCGGGGCTGGACAGCTCCAGCGTGTAGCGGAGGGGGTCTCCGGGGGGCAGGGCGACAAAACCGGCCGGGGTGGCGGAGGCGGCGGAACGCTCGGCCTTGAGGCGCGGGTAGATGATCTCGCGCAGTTCGCGCAGGTGGTCGGGTCCGGCATCCACCTGGATCAGCAGGCCGCCGGGCTGAAGCACCCGGGCAAACTCCGGGTAAACCGGAAAGCCGAACATGCACAGCACCCGTTGCAGCGTGGCCGGCAGCACCGGCAGGTTGGCATTGCTTCCGACCACCCATCGGGTGTGTTTGTCCTGTTTTGCCGCGGCAAGCACCGCCCATTTGGAAATGTCGAGCCCCATCAGGGCCAGGGGCTGGCCGCGCCCTTTGGCGG
>JAEUNV010000494.1 GCA_016790385.1 Zoogloea sp. | reverse complement strand
TTGCCCCGTGGAGCCCGTCATGCCTACCCAATCCTTGCAGGATCGCGCCGTGGGAGCCCTGATGGGGGCCTTCATCGGTGATGCCCTGGCCCTTGGCCCCCACTGGTACTACGACCTGGATGAACTCCGCGCCGACTATGGTGACTGGATCTCCGACTACACCGACCCTCGCCCCGGCCGCTACCACGCCGGGCTGAAGGCAGGGCAGGCCTCCCAGGCGGGCGTCCTGCTGGCGCTGACGCTCGATTCCCTGGTGGCGCGGGGGGGCTATGATGAGGCGGACTTCTGCCACCGCATGGACGATGACTTTTTTCCGCTGATTGATGGCACGCCCATGGCCGGCCCCGGTGGCTACACCAGCCAGTCGATCCGCGAGGCCTGGCGCCGGCGGGTGGGAGAAGGCCTGCCCTGGGGCCAGTGCGGCGGCAACGCGGACACCACCGAGGCTGCCGAGCGGGGCCTGGCCATTGCCGTGCGCTATGCCCTGCGCCCGGCCGAACTGGCCGCCGCCCTGACCCACAATACCCTGCTTACGCAGACCGACGGCACTGTCGTGGCCATGACCGTGGCCTATGGTGCCGTGCTGGGTATGCTGGTGGAGGGGCATGCCCTGGATGGGGCGCTGTCGGGCAAGCTGATGGCGCGGGTCAAGGCCGGCGATCTGCCCTTCCACACGGTGACCCGGGGCCGCCTCGGAGCCCCCCGCCCCGGCGACCCCGAGGCGGCGGTGGCAGGGCGCTTTCCATCGCCCGATGCGCTGCTGGGGCCGTCGGCCATGGCCACCGCGGCCCGCGACCCGGACATCCGCGTCGAGCCGGCGTGGAAGGTGTCCTTGGTGTATGGCATGCCCTGTGCCGTGTATCACCAGTTTCCGGCGGCCTACTATCTGGCCGCGCGGTTTGCCGACGATTTTGAAGCGGCGGTTCTTCATGCGGTGAATGGGGGCGGGCAGAATCAGGCGCGGGCCATTCTCACCGGCGCCCTCGCCGGAGCGCAGGTGGGGCTGAAGGGGATTCCCGCCCGTTTTATCGAGGGGCTGGAGGGCAGCGAGCAGCGCCTCGCCCAGGCACGTCGCCTTGCCGCGCAGTTGGCTGCCGAGCATTGAATCCGCAGGGGCGCTCACCCCCGGTTGGAATGGTCTCCGTGACGGCCTGAGCGCACCGTTGCAGCCCTCGGCGGGTTTGCTGGGTCAGCCGGCTCGCCCGAGGCGGGTCTGACACGCAGGCCCGGTTTCAGCAACGACCTTTCTTTGCCTGCCCCGGCGGGCAGTGCTGGGGAGGCGGCGGTGCATCGTGGCCCCGGGGTACGCAGTGCCCCCGGAAGTTCCGATGATGTTCATAGCGGTGACAGTTGTCGTACCACCAGCGTTCATCGCGCCAGCGTTGGCCATCCCAGTAATGCCCGCTGCGATCACGATCACCGATGTAGAGCGAGAGCCCGGGCGTGCGGATGCTCAGGTCCACGTCGACGGCATGGGTCTGGGCGGAGCCCAACAGCGCGAGCAGCACGAGGCCGCCCAGTAATGGAGTGCGCATTGTCTTTCCTCCTGAACGGTTACATTGCAATCTTGACGAATGTACGCCCGGTGGCTCCGGGTGTCCCGGGGGATACAGTCTGCACGGCGGCGGGGCCGCGATGTGGAATAGTCCCGTGACATTCGGCTGTCGTTACAATGGGCGCAAAGAACGTCCGGACGCTGCACGCGAATACCGGTCCGAGGAGAGGAGAGAGCATGGGTGTCATTTTTTCCAAGACCCGCAAGGGGCACGATGAGATCGAAAACCGCTCGGGCGCCCTCAGCCCCCGGGTGCGCCGCGTACTGATTTTCGTGGACGGCAAGCGCAGTGTCGAGGATCTGCGCAGCATGCTGCAATCCGACGACCTCCAGCACACGCTGGGCATGCTTGAAGAGGATGGTTTCATCGAAATGAGC
>JAEUNV010000492.1 GCA_016790385.1 Zoogloea sp. | reverse complement strand
ACAGTCAGGCGCGCCCGATAGCGGTAGCCCCAGGCCGGGCCGACGATGGGGGGATAGAGCACATCCGCACGGACTCGCCCGAGATGCCACAGGGCATCCTCCAACACCCGCTGCTTGGCCGCCACTTGAGCGGTGGCCTCCAGGTGCTGCATGCTGCATCCGCCGCACACCCCGAAATGAGGACATGGGGGCGTCACTCGCTGGGCGCTGGGCTCAATGATGCGCACCACGTCGGCCACCTCGAAACGGGGCTTGATCTTGTAGGCCACGAAGCCCACACGTTCGCCCGGCAGCGCCCCTTCAATGAAGATCGTCTTCCCATCCACATGGGCCACGCCGCGACCATCATGGTCCAGGGATTCAATGACGGTTTCGCGGACAGGCGTGGCGCTCATGGCAGGAGACAGGAAACTGTTTGTGAAAAGGGCGCCATTTTATCCCCCACCCGGGCCTTGGCAAGGCGAGGCGCTATAATCCCGACAATGACAAACACTCTTCTGGGCGGCCTGACGGCAGAGGAATTCCTCTCCGAATACTGGCAGAAAAAACCACTGCTCATTCGCCAGGCAGTGCCCGGCTTCACCGGCGTCGCAAGCAAGGCGGAGCTTTTTGAGCTGGCGCGCGATCCGGAAGTCGAATCCCGCTATGTCACGCATCACGACAACAACTGGCAAGTCACCCACGGCCCGCAGAAAGCGGCCGATCTCAAGCGGAAGGGGCAGCCCTGGACGGTGCTGATACAGGGGCTGAACCTCTTCTGCCCGGAGGGAGACGCCTTGCTGCACCGCTTCGACTTCATTCCCCAGGCCCGCCTGGACGATTTGATGGTGAGCTACGCCGTCGACGGCGGCGGGGTGGGGCCTCATTTCGACAACTATGATGTCTTCCTGCTCCAGGGTATCGGCCAGCGCCGCTGGCAGATCAGCAACCAGGAAGATCGCGGCCTGATCGAAGATGCGCCCCTCAAGATCCTCCAGGATTTCCGCCCCGTGCACGACTGGGTGCTTGAATCCGGTGACATGCTCTATCTGCCACCCCACTGGGCCCATAACGGCATCGCCATGGGCGAATGCACCACCTATTCCATCGGTTTCCGCTCACCCACTACGCAAGAGCTTGCTCAGCAGTTCCTCATCTACCTTCAGGACACGATTCAACTCGATGGCATCTATGCCGACCCCGACCTGGAGCGCCAGAACCATTCAGCCGAGATTGGCGAACGGATGATCGACCGCGTGGCGGACAGCCTGTCCCGCATCACATGGTCGAGAGAGGATGTACGTCGATTTCTGGGTGCCTACCTGACCGAACCCAAGGCCCACATTTATTTCGACTCCCCCGATGATCCGCTTGAGCACGAGGAGTTCGTGGCAGCCTGCCGCGATCAGGGATATCGGCTTGATGCGCGCAGCCTGCTTCTTTTCTCGGGTGGCCAGTTTTTCATCAACGGTGAAGCCGTCGCGGTGCCCGACGAAGACAAGGAAATCATCGCGGCCCTTGCCGATCACCGTCACCTCGAAAATCTTTCCGGGCTCTCGGAAGAAACAATAGCGCTTCTCTACGACTGGTACTGCTGCGGATTTTCCAGCCCATCAGGATCATTGATGCCCTGAGAGCGCCAGACTCACGGAGGCGTTGACAAGCAGGCCAAATCGTTGCGGCGTTGCAACAATGTCTTTATTCAAGCACTTCCTCCGTGTTAGCATTCGCGTCACATCAGGTTCCCCACCTGATCGCCCCTCAAATTAGGTTGTTGTACTTCATTTATCGATAAGGGAAACCAACAATGAAACAATCTCT
This sequence comes from Zoogloea sp., assembly GCA_016790385.1. GTDB lineage: Bacteria > Pseudomonadota > Gammaproteobacteria > Burkholderiales > Rhodocyclaceae > Zoogloea. The sequence goes on along the minus strand of JAEUNV010000492.1, from coordinate 94 downwards.
CCTGGTTGCTGCTCTCGTTGCACTCGCTGTCTCCGCCTGCGGCAAGAAGGAAGAGCCGAAGCCCGTTGAAGCTCCGGCCCCTGCTGCTGCCCCC
>JAEUNV010000532.1 GCA_016790385.1 Zoogloea sp. | reverse complement strand
ATGGTGACCCCCAGTTTGGAGAAGTGATCGGCGAGTCGCGGTTCGGTAAGCACAAACAGGGTTTGGATACCCTCCCGCCTGGCCATGGCCACGATGGCCAGATAGAGGCCGATGGGGATGTAAGGAAAGCGTGGCTGGTTCCGGGTGCCAAAATCCTCGTCGCTGAGGGCCACGGCGGCCTTGGTTTCGCCCTTCCGGCGCCGATACTGGGCGCGTACCGCAAGGCGCGATACTTCGGCGATGGCGCCCCGGGGCTGGCGGGCCGGATCAATGATCGAGCGGTTGAGGGTGGCGGCGCAGGTGCGTTCGAAGGGCAGGGGATAGTCCGGGTCTTCAGGGCGGGCCAGCACCAGCCGGTTGCAGCCGACCAGAACCTGCGGCTGGCTGGCGGTGCGCAGCAGGCAGTGAAGGCTGTGGCGATCGTATTCGTCGGTCTCGCGGCGGTCGGGGCGGACGGGCTCGAAACCGAGTTCTTCGCAATACACTTCGTGGCGGATGCCAAAGACGGCGTCGCGGCCGTCCTCATCGAACGCGGCCGAAATCTCGAAGTATTTCTTGAAGCCTTCGCCCAGACTGAAACGGTCAAGCAATGACATGGTGGGCTAGTCCCCTCTGATGAAACGAATCGGCATTGCACGTCAACGACCCGTAAGGGGGAAACCTTGACGCCGTTCCAGCGAAAATCGGCCACGCCGTGAATCACCCGGCCGTCTGAGCCATCCAGCCAAGGTTACCACTCTCATGAAGATGGGATGAGGCCATCTCCGGCAACGCTGCGCTCAGGCCCTCCCCTGTGCCCCGGGCAGGCCTGTCGAACTGTCGTATCATAGTCATTCCCTGCCTGACGGAAGTCCACCCCATGTCTGAAGGTCTCTTTCGCTACGACGAGGCTTTTGCCCGCAATATCGGCTGGGTCACCGAGGCCGAGCAGGCATCCCTGCGGGGCAAGCGGGTGGCCATCGCCGGTGTCGGCGGCGTCGGGGGCGTGCACCTCCTGAGTCTGGCCCGGCTGGGCGTGGGGGCCTTCCATGTGGCCGAGATGGATACCTTCGATCTGGTCAATTTCAACCGACAGGCCGGAGCCATGATGTCCACCCTTGGCCGTCCGAAGGTCGAGGTGATGGTGGAGATGGCCCGGGATATCAATCCGGAACTTGATATCCAGGTCTTTGGCCAAGGCGTTGATGCCGGCAACCTGGATGCCTTCCTCGAGGGGGTGGATCTCTACGTGGATGGCCTCGATTTCTTTGCCTTCCAGGCCCGCCGAGACACCTTCAACGCCTGTCATGCCAAGGGTGTTCCGGCGGTGACGGCAGCACCTCTGGGCATGGGAACGGCGGTGCTCAGTTTTCTGCCGGGGAAGATGTCCTTCGAAGAGTATTTCCGGCTCGATGGCTGCGACGAGGACGAAATGGCGGTGCGCTTCCTGTTGGGCCTGTCGCCCGCCATGTTGCAGCGGGGCTATCTGGCCGATCCGTCGCGGGTGGATTTTGCCGCCCGACGCGGCCCCAGCACCATAGCCGCCTGCCAGCTCTGCGCGGGCGTGGCCACCGCCGAGGCGATCAAGATCCTTCTCGGTCGGGGCAAGATCCTGTGCGCCCCCTGGGGTTTCCAGTTCGATGCCTATCGCAACCGCTACGTCAAAACCTGGCGGCCCTGGGGAAACAACAATCCCCTCCAGCGTATTGGTTTGTTCATGGCGCGGCGCCTGCTGCGCAGCATGAAGTCCGGCAAGCGCTGAGGGGGGCTGTGAGCCACCATCACGGCCCCGCCTGCTCCCATGGTCATGCCCATGGTCATCACGGTCATGAGCACCCTGCGCCAGCCGACTGGAATCGTGCCTTTGCCATCGGTGTTCTGCTCAACCTGGGGTTCGTCGTGGTCGAGGCCGTGTTTGGCTGGCAGGCCGGATCGCTCGCCCTGCTGGCCGATGCCGGTCACAACCTGTCGGACGTCGCCGGTCTGATCCTGGCCTGGGGCGCTGCCTTGGCCGGGCGGCTGGCTCCCTCCCGGTATCGTACCTATGGCTGGCGGCGGGCTTCCATCCTTGCCGCCCTGGCCAATGCCGTGCTCTTGCTGGTGGCCATGGGGGCTCTCGCCGTCGAGGCCTTTCAGCGTCTCCAGGTGCCCGAGCCTGTGGCAGGCTGGACGGTGATTGTGGTGGCGGCCGTCGGCGTGCTCATCAACGGCCTCACGGCGGCTCTTTTCATGGCGGGTAGCAAGGACGACCTGAACATCCGTGGCGCCTTTCTGCACATGGCTGGCGATGCGCTGGTATCCCTCGGGGTGGTGACGGCCGGGGTGCTCTACCTGCAATTTGGCTGGGGCTGGCTCGATCCGGTCATGAGTCTGGTCATCGCTGTGGTGATCGTGCTGGGCACCTGGGGCCTGCTGCGCCAGTCCCTGCATCTGGCCTTTGATGGCGTGCCCGAGGGCATCGATCTGCTGGAGGTGCATGCCTGCTTGCGCGACCAGCCGGGTGTCACGGGCGTCCACGACCTTCATGTGTGGGCGCTCGGGACGTCCGAGTTTGCACTCACCGTCCACCTGGTCATGCCCGGTGGGCATCCGGGCGATGCTTTCTTTATCGAGATGGGGCAGACCCTGATGCGGCGATTTCGCATCCACCATCCCACCATCCAGATCGAGATCGACGGTATCGACGACGGCTGCCCGGCGCCCCAGGTTCCACGCTGAAGCGTGGCCTGTCAGGCCCGAGTATGGCGGGCCAGGAAGCGATCCAGCGCAGCCCCGAAGGCTTGCCGATCTGCCTGGCTGAACGCCGCAGGGCCACCGGTCTGGACGCCGCTGCTACGCAGCTCCTCCAGGAAGTTCCGCATCGACAGGCGCTCGGCGATGTTGGCTTGCGTGTATAGCTCACCCCGGGGATTGAGGGCATGGGCGCCGCGCGCAAGCACGGCTGCGGCAAGGGGAATGTCCGCCGTCACCACCAGATCGCCGCCAGCCACCTGTGCAACGATGTGGGCATCAGCCACGTCGAAACCTGCCGGCACCTGGACGGCCCGGATGAATCG
>JAEUNV010000457.1 GCA_016790385.1 Zoogloea sp. | reverse complement strand
GATGTGACCGAACTGCGGCGTGCCCAGCAGGCGGTCATCGACTCCCACGCCAAGCTCGATACCCTATATCGCCATGCCTCCCTGGGTATGGCCCTGGTGGATGCCACCGGGCGCTATCGTCAGGCCAATTCGGCTTTCTGTGCCATCACGGGCTATACCGAGGAGGAGCTATGCGGTGATGATTGTCCTCCCCTGCACCCCTCGGAGTTTGCCGGCCGCGATGCCCGGGCGGTGGTCGAGGCCTGCCTTGGCGCGCCCACCCGGGCGTATGAAACCGAACTCATCCACAAGCTGGGGCATCGGGTGCTGGTGGTGATCACGACCACCATGGTGGGGGGCAGCGATGCCGCTCGATGGGTGATCGTCGAGGACGTGACGGCCCGCAAGGCCGAGCAGAAGGCCATCCAGGAAGCGCATGCGACCAATGAGTCCCTGATCGCTGCCATTCCCGACATGCTTTTCCAGCTCGACGGCGAGTTGCACATCGTGCGCTACCACGCGCCATCGGACGACGCCCTGTCGATACCGCCTGAGAGCTTTCTCGGGCGCCGTCTCGATGCGGCGCTATCACCCGAGATGGCCAGGCGTTTCGCGACGGCCGCCCTCGCAGCCTCGCGCAGTGGTCGGCTCCAGCGCATCGAGTACGCTTCGCACCGGGGTGACGAGGGTGAGCGTCATTTCGAGGCGCGCTTTCAGGCCGTTCGAACCGGCGGCAGCCTCGCCGTCATCCGTGACGTTACCGAGCGGCGGCTGGCGGAACTGGCCCTGCGGGAGAGCGAGGCGCGCTGGCAGTTTGCGCTGGACGGGGCGGGCGATGGGGTGTGGGACTGGAACATCACCACGGGCCACGTCTATCGATCGCCCCGCTGGATCACCATGCTGGGCTTCCAGCCGGGTGAAATTGCCGACACGGTGGATGAATGGGCCGCCCGCGTGCACCCGGACGATCTGGGTCCGGCGCTTGCTGCTCAGGATGCTCACCTGCGGGGCGAATCTCCGATGTTCACCCACGAGATCCGGATGCGCCGCAAGGACGGCCGCTACATGTGGATCCTCGCGCGGGGCTTGGTGGTCGAGCGCAGTGCCGAAGGACGACCCCTGCGCATGATCGGAACCCATTCCGATATCGACGAGGTCAAGGCGCGGGAAAGCCAGATCCTGGATCACAACCTCAATTTGTCCTCCCTGGTGGCCGCTCGTACCCGCGACCTGCAATTGGCCAAGGACGCGGCCGAAGCGGCCAACGAGGCCAAGTCGGTATTCCTGGCCAACATGTCCCATGAATTGCGCACGCCGATGCACGGGGTGCTCAGCTACGCCCGGCTTGGCGAAGCACGGGTGGCTCAGGCGGGGCACGAGAAGCTGCGGAGCTACTTTCACCGCATCCGGGTGAGCGGCGAGCGGCTTCTTACGCTCCTCAACGATTTGCTGGACCTTTCCAAGCTTGAGGCGGGCCGCATGGTGCTCAACCTGGCGCCTGTGCGGCTCGAACAATTGGTCGGCGAAGCGCTCACCGAATTCGATGCCCTCTTCCAGTCGCGTCGGCAGAAGCTTGAATACCGGGTCGCCCCGGACATGCCCTCCCCACGATTGGACGCTGCGCGGATTGGGCAGGTGGTGCGCAACCTCCTCTCCAATGCCTCCAAGTTCACGCCGGAAGGAAAGGGCATTTTTGTCAGTCTTAACCCATGTACTCTGCCCGAAGGCGAGCCTGGCGTCGCTCTGAGTGTCTCTGACGAGGGGATCGGCATCCCGGCCGCTGAGATCGAGGCTGTATTCGACAAGTTCGTGCAGAGCAGCCGGACTCGCACGGGTGCGGGCGGAACGGGCCTGGGTCTGGCCATCTGCCAGGAAATTATCACTGCCCACAAGGGCACTATCTCTGCCCGCGCCAACCCTGCGGGAGGCGTGGAGTTCACCGTCAATTTGCCGCTGGGCGCAGCGCTGCCGACAGCCTGCCCGGCACTTGTCGAACCTGAGGAAGCCTGAATGAGCAAGGTACGAATACTGGTCGTCGATGACGAA
>JAEUNV010000447.1 GCA_016790385.1 Zoogloea sp. | reverse complement strand
TTTCACCCTGTGGTTCCCGAGAGAGCGGCTGGCCTCGATGACCGGTTACATCATGTCCTGCGGCGCCCTGGGCGCGGTCACCGCATCGGCCCCCCTGGAGGCGGCCCTGCCCTTCCTCGGCTGGCGCGGTGCCTTCTGGGGGGTCGCCGCGCTGGCCACGGGTATTGCTGCGCTGATCTTTTTCGCCATGCCCGAGAAGGACGAAACCAGCCATGGCGGTGACCTGCAAAGCGCCCTGCGCGGCGTCGGCGAAGTCATGACTGCGGGACGCTTCTGGAGCTTTTCGGGCCAGTCGGCATTTTTCACCGGCGGTTTCATGGCCCTTCAGGGTTTGTGGGCCGTTCCCTGGCTGATGGAGGTCAACGGCTACAGCCGCGCTGTGGCCGCCGATCATCTGTTCTGGCTCAACATCGGCATGCTGGCCGGCCAACTCTCCATCGGAACCTGGGCCATGCGGCTGGCGGCCCGGGGGATCACACCCCTGCGCCTGATGCAGGTGGGGTTGTTCCTGACCATGGTGGTGGAAGGCCTGATCATCGCCGAGGCGGGTTCCACCCTGGTGTTGTGGTGCGTGCTGGGCATCGTGTCGGCGACCGGCGCCCAGATGTACGGGGTCGTCGCAGGCCTGTTTCCCCTGCACCTCACCGGTCGGGTAACCACCAGCATCAACCTCATGGCCTTCATCGGCGCCTTCGTGGTGCAGTGGGGCCTGGGCGGGCTTCTGGACGGCTTGCGGGCAGGGGGCATGGGGAGCGTGGACGCGCTGCGGGTGGCCTTCCTGATTCTGCTTGGGGCGCAGATATTGAGCTTCGTGCCGCTGGCCCGGGCCGGCCGCTTCAAGCCCCACTGAGCTGTTCAGCCCGCCTCGGCCCCGGCCACGCTGAACTCCCCCCGGCTGACCCGGGCCATGGCCACGGCAAAGCCCGAAACGCCGCCGCCGCGGTAGAACAGGCAGGGCTTGCCGACCCGCTTGCAGTGGGCTTTCACGTGGTAATAGGCGTTATGGCTGATGCGGTCGGTGGGGCATACCACCGCGTCGGCACCGCGGATCAGCTCGGGCAGGCGCGACAGGGACTCCTCCTGTCCACCGTCGTGGTGGATCAGGGTGATGCCCAGACGGTCGGCAAGCTGGCGGTACTGGGCCAGAAGGGACGAACGCCCGCCCACGTAGAGCACACAACGCGCCGTCAGGGCTTCGCTGCAGCCAGCGCAATCATCGCTGCCGGCCTTGTCGCAGACAGGTGAATCCAGAGCCTGCAGCAAGTGCTCAAGGGCTTCCCGTTCGGCCACCGCCGTATCCCGCGCCGCCACCAGCCGGCGTGATTCCTCACGGCTCTCCTTGAGCTGCCGCTCCAGCTCCTGCACCTGCCGGGTGCTGCCGAGCAGAGCCTCGTGGGATGCCTGCAGGGCCAGCAGACGCTGGCCCATCTCCACGTAGGCCTGGCCGGATTCGCAGCCCTGCAAACGCTTCTGGTACAGCGCTGCCTGCTCGACAGCCTCGTCCCGCTCGGCAAGCCCGGCTGTCGCTTCGGCAAGCTGCCGACGCAGCGCGGCCACTTCCCGCGCGTGGCTGTGTTTTAGCTCAGTGTTCTCGGCAGCAAGATGAGCCAGGCGTCGGGCGTCGGCGGCCTGCCCGGCTCCCACCTGGTGGGACAGCATGTGGATGTCGGTGTACGCGCGCTGACGGGTT
>JAEUNV010000527.1 GCA_016790385.1 Zoogloea sp. | reverse complement strand
CAGTGATGACTATCGGCTACTTCGACCGAATGGGCGTACCGCGCCTGTCTTGACCTCAACTACTCGAACCGCCCGGTGCGGACCCGCATGCCGGGTGGTGTGGCAGGGGAGCGGCCCTCAGGGCCGCCCCCTATGCCGATTTCATTGCGTCTTTTCCGGAAGGACGCGATGAACCAAAAAAAACCCCTGGAGGCAGCGGCCCTCACGGCGGCGGTGCGTGGCATCGCCAAGCGATGTCGGAAGGTCGGTAGTCTGCCCACCCTTGCCGGTGGACGGGTAAGATCAGCGGATTGGGTTCCCGTTATACGAGACATGCTTCTCCGCCATCTGCTTGTCGTGCTGACAGCGCTGATGCTCTTGCCGCCGGCGCAGGCGGTTGAGAGGGAACTCCGTGTGGCCGTGCTCACCCATTCACCCCCCATGTCTTATATCGACGAGGCGGGGGAGTTGACTGGTTTCAACGTTGAGGTGATGCGTGCTTTATGTGACGTGATGGCGGTGAAATGCGTCCCTGTCCCGGTGTCCCTTGATCGGGTGGTCGATGCCATTGCCGCCGGGGAGTTTGATTTCGCCGCCGTCAGCCTGCTTGCGACGCCGGAACGGCGTGCCCGTGTGTTGATGAGCAAGCCCTACTACCGGTCGATCAGCGTGTGGTTTGCCCGGCCCGGCATCGTTCCGGGGGGCGCGCTTGCCGGGGTGGTCCGCGGCGGTGTCCAGGCCCGTTACGCCCAGGCCCAGGGCTGGCGCAGTGTTGCCCTTGAGACCCATGCCGACGTCGTCACCGCCCTGATTCAGGGCAGGGTCGAAGCGGCCCTGCTGCCCATGTCCACCGCCGTTGCGGTGCAGCAGGATGCACGCCTTCATCCGCTGGGTCTGGCCACGACCTTGCTCCGCGATCCCCAGCTGGCGGGTGACGTATGCCTCAGCGTCAATCCCCGGTCCCCCGAACTCCTTGCCCGGATCAACGAGGCGATCGACAGAATCAAGCGGGATGGCCGGTTCGACAGGATCAACAGCCGCTTCATCCCCTTCCGACTCCAGTGATTCCGAACGCGCCTCCCTCCGAAGGGCCTGCGGCCACGCGTGCCAAGGTGGTCAGACGTTGGCCCGCGAGTACGGTCCTGGCTGTTCTGGGCAGTGTGTTTGCGCTTATCGCCGTCAGTCTGGTGGCGCTTCTCGCGGTGGATCTGCGCCTGGTGACCGACGTGGTGACGCGTCTTCACGAAGAAACCGTGCCATGGACCGTGGAGCGCCAGCGCCTGGCGCGCAATCTCGAGGAGCTTCGCATGGGGGGGCAGCGGGTGCTGACGGTGTCCGAGCGGCCCGCCCGTAACGATGCGCTGCTGGTGGTCCGCATTCTGGCGGCCCACCCGGGCATGGCGGAAGACCCCCGCACCGCCAGCCTGGCGAAGGAGGTCGAGGCTTTTCTGACAAAATCGGCGGCGAGCGTTGATCCTCCGGACATGAAGGTCTGGGACGAGCTTTCCCGGCGCCTTCGCCTGCTTGCCGACGACCTGTCCGTGGAGGGTGGGCAAAGGGTGAGCGTTGAGCTTGACCGCATGTCCGAGGCGGTCGAACAGACGCGCTACAAGCTCCTGCTCAACGTCGTACTGGTGGCGGTCTTCGTGGCCAGCTTTCTGTTCATCCTCCGCCGCTATCTCATCCAGCCCCTGCAACGCATCCACCGCATCCTGATCAGCCTCGACGGGAGGGGTGCCTTGCCGCTCCTGAGTTCGTCCTCCATGGCCGAGATCCATGCCGTGGAGGAGGCCATCGTCCGCTTCGATGCCACGCTGCGCGAGAACGAGGAGGTTCGCCTCAAGCTGGAGCGTCTGGCGACCACCGACGGCCTCACGGGTTTGCCCAACCGGCGCCACTTTCTGGGGCAGGCCGCGGAGGAGATGGCCCGCGCCCGACGCTACGGCCGTCCGATCACGGTGGGGATTGCCGATCTTGATCACTTCAAGCAGGTGAACGACAGGTTCGGCCACGCAGTTGGCGATCAGGTGTTGCAGCGCTTTGCCGCGGTCGTGCAGGAAACGCTGCGGGAGACCGACAGGGTGGGGCGTTTTGGGGGCGAGGAGTTTGCCTTCATCTTTCCCGAGACCACGCCGGACGAGGCGCTGCGGCTCGCCGGTCGGCTGCGTCAGCGCCTGGGCGCGTCACCTTTGGTGTTGCCGGATGACAGCATTCTGGCCGTGACGGTGAGCTTTGGCCTTGCCGACGCAACGGGGAGAGGCCTGGAGGAGAGTCTGGCACGTGCCGACGCCGCCCTTTATCAGGCCAAGGGTGGCGGGCGCGATTGCAGCGTGTTGGCGGCGGAGTCGGCGAGCGATATTTCCCCTCAGCCGTAACGTCGGGCCGCCTCCATGGCCAAGCCAGCACCGATGCTGCCGAAAAGGTCACCCTCAACGCAATGCGCTTGCGGGAGTTCGGCGGCAATGCGGGCCCTGAGTTGGGGAACACCGCTGGCGCCACCCGTGAAGTACAGGGTGTCCACCTTTTCCCGGGCCACGCCGGCCTGATCCAG
>JAEUNV010000336.1 GCA_016790385.1 Zoogloea sp. | reverse complement strand
TGACCTGCGCACCCTGCAAGGGGTCGGCAACATCACCTCCAGCGCGAGCCTGGTGCGGCCCGAGGTGGTGCTGCGCCCCGACTTCGCCCGCGCCGCCGACCTGGGCGTGACCGCCGATGCCATCGGCGAGACGGTGCGCGTGGCCACCGCCGGCGACTACGACGTGGGCCTGGCCAAACTCAACCTGGAGCGCCGCCAGGTACCCATCCGGGTGCGTCTGCCCAACGCCGTGCGCGCCGACCTGGAGGCCATCGGCCGCCTCACCGTACCGGGCAAGAACGGTCCGGTACAGCTCGCCAACGTGGCCAGCGTCAGCATGGACAGCGGCCCCGCCCAGGTAAACCGCCTCGACCGCAGCCGCAACGTGATCCTCGAGGTGGAGCTCGGCCAGCGCGAGCTGGGCGAGGTCTACAACGAGGCGCTGGCCCTGCCGGCCCTGAAAAACCTGCCTCCCGGGGTACGTCTGGCGGATTCCGGCGACGCGGAGATGATGCAGGAGCTGTTTGGCAGCTTCGGGCTGGCCATGGGCATCGGCGTGCTGTGCATTTACATGGTGCTGGTGCTGCTGTTCAAGGGCTTCACCCAGCCGGTGACGATCCTGGCGGCCTTGCCCCTGGCCATTGGCGGCGCCTTCGTGGCCCTGCTGCTCACCCGCAGCAGCTTCTCCATGCCCTCATTGATCGGTCTCCTGATGCTGATGGGCGTGGTGACGAAGAACTCCATCCTGCTCATCGAATACGCCATCGAGGCCCGCCGCGGCCGTGGCGGCGTGGAGATGAACCGCTTTGACGCCCTGGTGGATGCCTGCCGCAAACGCGCCCGGCCCATCGTCATGACCTCCCTGGCCATGGGCGCCGGCATGCTGCCCATCGCCATGGGCCTGGGGGCCGACCCGAGCTTCCGCGCACCGATGGCCATTGCCGTGATCGGGGGCCTGATCAGCTCAACGGTGCTCAGCCTGCTGGTGGTGCCGGCGGTGTACACCTACGTCGATGACCTGGAAGAGTGGCTCGCCCGGCTTTTCCGCGCCACTCGGACACAAACCGGACAATCCACTCGCATTGCCACGGGGAACAATTCGGATTAGCCTAGGTCTGGATAGACAGGTGGCGGCAGACCACCGACCAACACACCTTATCTCGCCTTACACCTGGAGCGCATCATGAGCGAAGCACAAGTCACCAAGGACAAGCTGGTTTCCGATTTCAAGGCCGTCGTGGCCGATACCGAAGAACTCCTGAAGCTCACCGCCGGTCAGGCCGGTGACAAGGTTGCCGATGTGCGCGGCCGCCTTACCGAAAAGCTCAGCGCAGCCAAGTACAAGCTGCAGGATCTGGAAGCCGCCGTCGTCCAGAAGACCAAGGCGGCGGCCCGTGCCACCGACGACTACGTCCATGACAACCCGTGGAAGGCGGTGGGCGTGGCGGCGGGTGTCGGCTTCCTTCTCGGTCTGCTGGTCAACCGCCGCTAAGTGCCCCGCCCCCCCATGAGCGATCCCGCGCCCACGCGGCTCGGCGAGTCTCTGAAAGGGCTCGCCGATTCGGGTCTGGCCACCCTTCAGACCCGCCTTGAACTCTTCGCCGTCGAGCTCAAGGAGGAAAAACTGCGCGCGGGCGGTTTCCTGTTTGATACGGTGCTCGCCGCGCTCTTCATCGGCTTTGGCGTGATCTTCCTGATGGCCTTCCTCACCGTGCTGTTCTGGGACAGCCACCGCCTGCTGGCACTGGGCGTGGGCACCGTCTGCCTGTTCGCGGCCGGGGTGTGGGCGGCCAATCGGGCGGCCGTTCACCTGCGCGCCGGTTCGCGCCTGTTTGCTTCCAGCCTGGCCGAGATCGCCCAGGACCGGGAAGCCCTGCGTCCCCGGGAATGAAACCCGAGCTTGTCGAACTGGCCCTGCGCAAGCAGCGCCTTCAGGCCCGCTGTGGCGCGCAGCGCGAAGCCCTGATCCACCATGCCCAGGCTTTCACCCCCCTTTTTCGTGGGGTGGACCGGGTGGTAAACGGCGTTTTGTGGGCCCGGGACAAGGCGCCGATCCTGTCCGGCCTGGCCATTGTCGTAGTGCTCGTCCGCCCTCGGGCGGCCCTTCGCTGGGCGCGCCGTGCCTGGATGGGCTGGCAGTTGCTGCGCCGTGCCCGCACCCTTATCCCCTGAACTTCGCCTTCACTGCCATGACTGTCGATCTGGATGAAATCCGCCGTGCCCGCGAGGAAGCGGACTGCCTGTGCACCGCCGCCGAAGTGGATGCAGCCCTCAACCGGCTCGCCGCCGACATTACCGTGCGCCTGCAGGACAAAAATCCGCTGGTATACGTGGTGATGAACGGGGGGCTTATCCTGGCCGGGCGCCTGCTCCCGCGCCTGCCCTTTCCCCTCGAGGTGGCCTATCTCCACGCCACCCGCTACGGGCACGCCCTGCAAGGCACCCTGCTGGACTGGCGCGTCCGCCCCACCCAGGATCTGCGCGACCGTCACGTGCTGGTACTGGATGACATCCTCGACGAAGGCCACACCCTGGCGGCCATCATCGATTATCTGAAAGCGGAGGGTGCCCGCGAGGTGCACTCGGCGGTGCTGGTGCACAAGGTTCACGAGCGCAAGGCCTATCAGGGCATGCGCGCCGATTTTACGGGGCTGGACGTGGCCGACCGCTTCCTGTTCGGCGGTGGCATGGACTACAAAGGCTACTGGCGCAACGCGCCGGGCATCTATGCCTTGAAGGGGCACTGAACGCCCTTTTTAACTTCCACAATGGGCCGGAGCGCACTCCGGCCCCACAGCAGCTTCAACCCTTCAGGAGCCACCCGACCACATCTTTGAGGTCGGCGTCCCCAATCTTGGCCTCCGGATTGGGCGGCATGGGGATCGGCCCCCACACGCCGCTGCCGCCCTTGCGCACCTTGTCGCTGAGCTTGGCTACGGCGTCACCCTGCCCCTTGTACTTCGCCGCAATATCCTTGAAAGACGGCCCCACCAGCTTCTTGTCCATGGCGTGACAGGCCATGCAGCCCGCCTTCTGGGCCGCAGCAGCCGGATCGGCCAGGGCGCTGCCACTGGCAACCGTAGCAAGCAGGGCGGCGAGAACGAATGGATATTTCTTCATTTTCAGTCTCCTGACGGAATGACGCCGCCAGCCCGGCGATTCGGGCGGCGGCGGGTGACGACGATCAGTAAATGTCGTGCTGCGTATTATGGACGTTGAAGTGCCCCGTCGGGGTGATCAGGCGCGGATCCTTGATGACCGCCTTGAGCTGCAGGGTCTTGTCATCCACCACGACGATCGCCGACTCCTTGTTCTTGGCGCTCCACACCGAGAACCAGACTTCGTCGCCGGCCATGTTGTACTCGGGCTGCACGACACGCTTGGCGCCGTCGTCCTTCAGGCCGGCCCATTCACCGATGGGAAGGGTCTTGTAACCGGCGCCGAGGTTGTTGATGTCGAAGACCGCAACGGACTGCGACAGCTTCGGATCCGGGTTGAGCGGCGTATCGGAATAGAGGTGCTTGGACTTCGGATGGCTCTTGATGAACAGTGCGCCGCCGCCCGGGCCCTTGATGGATTCGACCATCTTCCACGCGTACTGCTTGTGCTTGACCGGGTCGGTGCCGATCAGCGCGATGGTTTCATCGCCCAGGTGGCCGGTGGCCCAAACGGGACCGTACTTGGGATGGACGAAGTTGGCGCCGCGGCCCGGGTGCGGGATCTTGCCCACATCGATCAGGCCCGCCAGCTTGCCATCCTTGACGTCGATGGCGCCGATCTTGTTGGACTGGTTGGCCGCGACCATGAAGTAACGCTTGGAACTGTCGAAACCACCGTCATGCAGGAACTTGGCGACGGGGATTTCCTTGGTGGTGATCTCATTGATGTCGCTGTAGTTCACCATCAGGCTCTTGCCGGTTTCCTTCACGTTCACCACGAACTCGGGCTTGAAGTGCGAGGCCACGATGGAGGCCACGCGCGGCTCGGGGTGGTATTCCTGATCGCCGACGGTCATGCCGCGGGTTGCCATGATCTTCAGCGGTTCAAGGGTGTCACCCTTCATGATCACGTACTGGGGCGGCCAGTAGGAGCCGGCGATGGCGAATTTGTCCTCGTAGCCCTTGAACTTGGACGTATCGACGGAACGCGCCTCAAGCCCAACCCGGATCTCGGCGACGTTGTCGGGTTTTTCCATCCACAGGTCGATCATGTTGATCTTGGCGTCGCGGCCGATCACGAACAGATAGCGGCCGGAGGCGGACAGGCGGGAGATATGCACCGCGTAGCCCGTCTTGACCACGTTGATGATCTTTTTGGTGTCGCCATCGATCAGCGCCACCTCACCCGTATCGCGCAGCGTGGTGGAGAAGATGTTCTGGATGTTGTAGTTGTTCATCTTCTTCGTCGGACGCTTCTCCGGCGGAACGATGACCTTCCAGGTGGACTTCATGTCCTTCATGCCGAATTCGGGCGGTTGCGGCGGCGTCTGCTGGATGTAGCGGGCCATCAGGTCCACTTCATCATCGGTGAGCTCGCCGGAAGTACCCCAGTTGGGCATGCCGGCCGGGGAACCGTATTTGATGAAGACCTTCAGATAGTCGGTACCGGCCGCCAGGGTCTTGTCCGTGGTCAGCGCCTTGCCCGTGGCGCCCTTGCGCAGCACACCGTGGCAGCCCGCGCAGCGTTCGAAATAGATCTGGCGGGCCTTGTCGAACTCCGCCTTGCTCATCGGCGGCGCCTTCGGA
>JAEUNV010000272.1 GCA_016790385.1 Zoogloea sp. | reverse complement strand
CTGGCTGTCGGGGGCCCCCCGGCGGGTCGGGCTGGGGTCGAAGGAAGGCAGCCAGTGGCTCATGAGCGAAGTCATCCCGCGGGGAGGCGAGGCCGCCCGGATCGGCTCCGAATACCAATACCTGGCGCGCCAGATGGGTTTCGATGCGGGGGATTTCCTGCCCACCCTCACAGTGGCCCCGGCGACCGATGCGGCAGTGCGCGGCACCCTCGCCGAACACGGTCTTGCCCCGGGGGCCTACGCCGTCTTTGCCCCCTTCACCACGCGGCCCCAGAAGCACTGGTTCGAGGACGCCTGGCAGGCCCTGGCCCCGTTGCTGATCGAGGCCACCGGCCTGACTCCGGTGATCCTTGGCGGCCCGGCCGATGACGAAGCCGCCGCACGCATTGCCGCCGCCGACTCGCGCATCGTCAACCTCGCCGGCAAGACCCGCCTGCCCGAGGCGGTCGCGGTGATCGCCCACTCGGCCCTGCTGATCGGCGTGGACACCGGCCTGACCCACATGGGCACCGCTCTGGCCCGCCCCACGGTGGCCATCTTCGGCTCCACCTGCCCCTACACCGACACCGGTCGGCCCACCGGCAGCGTGATCTGGCTGGGCATGGAATGCTCCCCGTGCCGACGTCGCCCCACCTGCGGCGGCAAGTTCACCTGCCTGCGCGACATCACCCCGGCCATGGTGCTGGAACGCGCCCGGGCCATGCTCGCCGCCAAAGGCACCGCGCCATGAAGATCCTCCACGTGGAAGCCGGCAAGCACCTTTATGGGGGTGCCCGTCAGGTGCAGTACATCACCGAGGGCCTGGCGGCCCGGGGCATCGAAAGCCTGCTGGCCTGCCCCATCGGCAGCGAAATGAGCCGCCAGCCCCCTGTCGGCGTGCGCGTGCTGCCCATTCGCATGGGCGGTGACGGTGACATCGGCCTGGTCTTCCGTCTGGCGCGCCTGATCCGCGCCGAGAAACCCGACCTGGTGCACCTCCACAGCCGCCGCGGCGCCGACACCTGGGGCGGCCTGGCGGCCAAATTGGCGGGCGTGCCCTGCGTGCTGTCGCGGCGGGTGGACAACCCCGAGTCACGCCTCGCCGTGGCCATCAAGTACCGGCTCTACGACCACGTCATCACCATCTCCGAGGCCATCCGCCAGGTGCTGCTCGACGAAGGGCTGGCGGCCGACAAGGTGAGCTGCGTGCGCAGCGCCGTTGACCCGGCCCCCTTCCTCGCACCTGTCGATCCCTCCGCCTTCCGCGCCGAGTTCCGCCTGCCCCAGGACGCCCTGGTGATCGGCATGGTGGCCCAGATGATTCCCCGCAAAGGCCACCGTTACCTGTTTTCCGCCCTGCCCGGGCTGGTCGAACGCTACCCCGAACTACAGGTGCTGGTCTTTGGTCAGGGGCCGCTGCTCAGCGAGCTGCGCAGCGACGTGGCCGCCCGCGGACTTGACAGCGTGGTGCATTTCACCGGCTTCCGCCACGATCTGGCGAGCTGGATCGGCGGTCTCGACATGCTGGCGCATCCGGCCGAGATGGAAGGCCTGGGCGTATCGCTGCTACAGGCTGCCGCGGCCGGGGTGCCGGTCATCACCAGCCGGGCCGGCGGGCTTCCCGAAGCCGTGCAGGATGGCGTGACCGGCATCCTGTGCCCGCCCGGCGACGTGGACGCCCTGGCCGCAGCCATCGACCGCCTCGCCGGCGATCCGGCCCTGCGTCACCAGTACGGCGAGGCCGGCCGGCAGCGCATCCTGGCCGAGTTCTCCATCGACCGCATGGTGGACGGAAACCTGGCCCTCTACCATCAGGTGCTCGGCCGGTGAAGATCCTCACCATCCTGCGCAGCATGAAGAGCGGCGGCGCCGAGCGCCACGCCCTGCAACTCATGCGCGGCCTGCGCACGCGGGGCCATGAATGCCTGTATGCCGGCCCCATGGCCGGCTGGCTCGGCCAGCAGCTCCGCGCCGACGGCTTTGACGGCATCAACCTGCCCCTCTTGGGGCTGTATGACCTGCCCTCCCTGGTCCGCCTGGCCCTGTACGCCCGCCGCCAACGGGTGGATCTCCTCCACGGCCATCTCACCCGTGGTGCCTGGTACACCGGCTTTGCCGCCCGCCTCGCCGGCCTGCCCAACGTGGCCACGGCCCATGCCGACAATGCCGGCAAGCACTTCGGCCGGGCCGACCGCATCATCGCCGTGTCGGGCGCGGTGGCCGACTTTCTGGGGCGCCAGGGCTACGATCCAGCGCGCATCCGCATGGTGCATCACGGCATCGCCGACATCGCCGCGCGTCTACCCGCCGATGCCCGCCAGACCACCCGGCACGGCCTCGGTCTGGCCGACGACGAACCCTGCCTGCTGATGGCAGCCCGCATCGTCCCGGCCAAGGGCCACGACACCGCCCTGCACGCCCTGGCCCGCCTGCGCGAACGGCGCTGGACCCTGCTGCTGGCCGGCGATCATCATGGCGACCTGGGGCCGCAGATGCAGACCCTGGCGCGGGAACTCGGCATTGCCGAGCGAGTCCGTTTCCTCGGGTTGCGGGAGGATGTGCCGGCCCTGCTCGCAGCCTCTGATCTGCTACTGGCCCCATCACGGCGCGAAGCCCTGTCTCTGACCCTGCTTGAAGCCT
>JAEUNV010000264.1 GCA_016790385.1 Zoogloea sp. | reverse complement strand
GCGGATGTCAGGTCGGGTCGGTTGGTGGTGCCTTTTCCTGTGGTTTTGCCGTCCCGCTATGTGTACAGCCTGGTGGTGTCCGAAGCGTTTCTGGAGCGTCCTGTGATTCAAGCCTTTCGTTCGTGGTTGTTGGCGGAAGCGAATCAGGCGTCCATCGGGTCCTGAGCGCCAACCGCTGGCAGCGTCTGAGCGGGCAGGGGGCCTGCCCCGATCCGGGCCGTGCCGTGCGCAAAAGGCCGGGTGATATAATCGCGGGCTGAAAAATTCCGCCCCTGCCTGGCGCCACCCATGCAGCTGTTTGCTCTCGGACTGAACCATCACACTGCACCGCTCGCCATTCGCGAGCAGGTGGCATTTCGTCCTGAGCGGCTGGTCCAGGCGTTGGCGGATTTCGTCCGCGCCAAGCCGGTCAAGGAAGCGGCCATCCTGTCCACCTGTAACCGTACCGAGCTTTACTTTGCCACCCAGCAGCCCCGTCACGCGGCCGACTGGTTTGCGGAGTACCACCGGGTGGCTTTGCAGGATCTGTCGCCCTACTTGTATACCCTTCCCCAGCGCGATGCCGTGCGGCATGTGTTCCGAGTGGCTAGCGGGCTGGATTCCATGGTGATTGGCGAGCCCCAGATCCTAGGCCAGATGAAGGATGCGGTGCGCCAGGCCGAGGAGGCCGGAACCCTGGGTGCGACCATGCACAAGCTCTTCCAGCGCACTTTCTCGGTGGCGAAGGAAGTGCGCTCCACGACCGCCATTGGCGCCAATATCGTGTCCATGGCGGCGGCGGCGGTGCATCTTTCCGAGCGGATCTTCGAGCGGGTGAGCGATCAGCGCGTGCTCTTCGTGGGGGCCGGTGAGATGATCGAGCTGTGCGCGGCCCACTTTGGTGGCGAGAAGCCGCGACGCCTCACGATTGCCAACCGAACCGTGGCCCGGGCCGAGGCGGTAGCCAAACGCTTTGGTGCCGACGTCCTGCGCCTCGACCAGGTGGGTGATGCCCTGCCGGGCTACGACATTGTCGTCTCATGCACGGGCAGTCCGTTGCCGGTGATTGGCCTTGGCGTGGTCGAGCGGGCACTCAAGGCGCGCCGCCGTCGTCCTATCGTGATGGTCGACCTGGCCGTGCCGCGGGATATTGAACCCGAGGTGGCCGAGCTCGACGACGTATTCCTGTACACCGTTGACGATCTGGCCCAGGTAGTGGATTCCGGGCTGGAGTCCCGGCAGGCCGCGGTGGTGGAAGCCGAGGGCATCATCGACCAGCGCGTCGACGGCTTTCTCCACTGGCTAGACAGCCGCGATACCGTTCCCACGATCAGGGCGCTGCGCGAACATGCCGATCAGCTTCGTCAGGCCGAACTCGAACGGGCGCTGCGCATGCTGGCCCGGGGCGATGATCCGCAGAAAGTCCTGGAATCCCTCAGCCAGGGCCTCACCAACAAGCTGATGCACGCGCCCACCCGCTTCCTCAACGACGCTGAGGGCGATCACCGGGGCGACTGCGCCCAGTTGGTCCAGCGTCTCTTCAATCTCTCCCGGGACGACTAGCCTTTCGGGCCGGTGTCTTCATGCCTGCGTTAGCGGGCCGGTATCCCCATGAAACAGCGTATCCGCGACAAGCTGGACAATCTCTCCGAACGCCTTCAGGAACTCGATCGCCTGCTGGCAACCAGCGAAGCAGCCAGTGACATGGACAACTATCGCCGGCTGACCCGCGAGCACGCCGAGATCACACCGGTGGTGGGTCTGTACCAGGCTTACTGTCAGGCCGTCGCCGACGAGGCTACGGCGAAGGAACTCCTTGCCGATCCGGAGATGAAGGAGCTGGCCGAACTGGAGCTGGCCTCGGCGCGGGAGGCGCAGGTGCGGATCGAGGCCGATCTGCAGACCGCGCTTCTCCCGCGCGACCCGAACGACGAACGCAACCTTTTTCTCGAGATCCGCGCCGGAACCGGTGGCGACGAGGCCGCCCTGTTTGCCGGCGACCTGCTGCGCATGTACACCCGCTATGCCGAGCGCCAGGGCTGGCGGGTGGAAACCATGTCCGCCAGTGATTCGGAACTCGGGGGTTTCAAGGAAGTGATCATTCGGGTTGCCGGCGCCGGCGCCTATTCGCGGCTCAAATTCGAGTCGGGTGGTCATCGGGTGCAGCGCGTGCCGGCCACCGAAACTCAAGGGCGCATCCACACGTCCGCTTGCACCGTGGCGGTCATGCCCGAGGCCGATGAAGTCGGGGATGTGGAACTCAATCCGGCCGATCTACGCATCGACACTTTCCGGGCTTCCGGGGCGGGCGGCCAGCATATCAACAAGACCGATTCCGCCGTGCGTATCACCCACCTGCCCACCGGCATTGTCGCTGAGTGCCAGGATGGGCGCTCCCAGCATCAAAACAAGGCCTCGGCCCTGCGCGTGCTGGCGGCCCGCATCAAGGATATCCAGGTGCGTGAGCAACAGGCCAGGGAGGCCGCCACCCGCAAAAGCCTGGTGGGCAGTGGCGATCGTTCCGAACGAATCCGCACCTACAACTACCCCCAGGGTCGGCTCACCGATCACCGCATCAACCTGACGCTATACAAGCTCGATGCGGTCATGCAAGGCGAGCTGGATGAAGTGCTGGACGCCCTCACGGCGGAGCATCAGGCCGAACTGCTGGCCGCACTGGCCGACGAAGGTCACTGACGGTGTTTGCCTGCATCGGAGATGCTCTGGCGGCGGCGCGGGGGCGCATCCCGGCAAGCGAGGCGCGCCTCCTTCTCGGGGCGCTGCTGCACTGCTCCACCGCCCAGATCGCGGCCTATCCCGAGCGGGAGCTTGCCCCGGCGCTTGCGGCCCGTTTTGCGGATTGCCTTGAGCGCCGTGCGCAGGGGGAGCCGGTGGCTTACCTGCTGGGGGTGCGGGAGTTCTTCGGGCGCCAATTCGGGGTGACACCGGCGGTGCTGATTCCGCGCCCGGAAACCGAGCTTATCGTTGAACTCGTACTCTCCCGGAGCACGGCACTCAATAACATCCCTGCGATTCTTGATCTGGGAACCGGCAG
The DNA here is from genome assembly GCA_016790385.1 of Zoogloea sp. GTDB lineage: Bacteria > Pseudomonadota > Gammaproteobacteria > Burkholderiales > Rhodocyclaceae > Zoogloea. The sequence continues at coordinate 3,627 of JAEUNV010000264.1, read as the reverse complement.
TGGTGCCCTCGCCGTGACCCTTGCTCTGGAGCTGCCGGGTGCCCGGCTGGTCGCAGTTGACTGCTCGGCGGAAGCCTTGGGCGTTGCCCGGCACAACGCGGACGCACTGGGTGCCCAGGTGGAGTTCATCGAGAGTGACTGGTTTGCTGCCCTGCCGGGAAGGCGGTTTGATTTTATCGTCAGCAACCCGCCCTACATTGCCGACGGTGACCCCCATCTGGTGGAAGGGGATGTGCGTTTCGAACCCCCGGGTGCGCTGGCCTCCGGACATGCCGGTCTGGATGATCTGACCCGGATTGCAGCAGATGCCCCCGCGTTTCTGGTGCCGGGGGGCTGGCTGATGATGGAGCACGGCTACGATCAGGCGGGCGCCGTGCGCGGGCTGTTGGCCAGTGCCGGTTTTGATGACGTGGCGTCGGCCCGGGATCTTGCAGGGATCGAGCGCGTCAGCTTCGGGCGCTGGCGCGCTTCTTGACGTGTCGCCCGTGCAGGCCTAGACTTTTCCGACTGAATTGCTCAACTATTGCGAGGCTAACATGGACGTCCAAAAGATCATTCACGATCAAGTCACTTCCAACCCGGTGGTTCTGTACATGAAGGGTTCCCCCGCCATGCCGCGCTGCGGTTTCTCCTCCAATGCCGCGCAGATCCTGCGCGCCTGCGGTGTGAAGGACTTCTTTGCGGTGGATGTGCTGGCTGACGAAGCCATCCGTCAGGGCATCAAGGAATACGCCAGCTGGCCGACCATCCCCCAGCTGTATATCAAGGGCGAGTTCGTGGGCGGCTCGGACATCATGCGCGAGATGTACGAATCCGGAGAGCTGAAGAAGCTGCTCGACGGCGTGGTGTGAACGGTGATTGCCCAACAAAAAGGCGGCTCAGGCCGCCTTTTTGTCGTCCATGGCCGGTAGCGCTTCCTGCGCCGGCGGAAAAAGCGCTTTGTGGGCAAGGTGATAGGCAAGCAGCAGTGGAGGCATGCGTAGCCAGTGCGCGCGGATATAAAGGGCTTTGCGCGCAAGTGGTGTGAAACCATCTGCCGTACTGGGGTGCTGGGGGCGAAGCATGCGGTTGTAGAGCTGATCCAGCAGATGGCGTCCGATACCGCCGGTCGCGTCGCTGCCAAGGCGCTTACTGATTCGCACTGGTACCGGTGTTGCCAACAGTCGTGCGGTGTAGCGCAGGGCAAGGCTGAGCGGGCCGGAGAGTTGCAGGCGTTCGGCGCGGTCGGCGAGGCCATCCCAGGCGGTATCGTCCTGCCCCAGGTGGCGCAGCAGCATGTCGAGATCGGTAAGGTCGCGCAGCAGGTTGTCCGGCTCGCCTTCATGAAACAGGTGGGATGCGCTGTGGAGGATCAGGTCTTGCAGGGACAGCGTGCGTACCCCGGGCAGGCCGGGTATCTCCACGCTCGCCTCGATGAGCAGTCGGGCATCGGGTTTTAGGCGGGCCGTGGGGGGCAGGATGGTGTGATGGACGTCGAGTGTCGTGCCCCGGAAGATATGGCGCATTGCCGGCAGCTCGTGCATCCAGCGGCGGTAGTAACGCTGGTCATAGGCATCGCTGACGGTGCTTTGCCAGCCTGTCAGCATCAGTGCGGACTCGGCGGTGCCAAGGTGGTCGTGGGGAACGAGGATGTCCACGTCGGCAAACAGGCGCCCCTGGGCGGCCGGAAGGCCGGCGGCGACGTAGGCCGCACCTTTGAGCAGAATCACCGGTATTTCGTAAGGCGCCAGGGCTTCGCGCAGGAAGCGGGCTTCCCGGCGGATCGAGAATTGCTGTTGCTCCGCCATGAACGCCCCGGATTGCAGATGATTGCGGGGGCGATCCGGAATCTCGGCTTCAAGGCCCGCGGCGCGGAGGCGCTCATACAGGCGGCCGAGCAGGTTGGCATGGCGGCACTGGCGGATCAGCAGATCCCATTCGCTAGGGCCGAGTTGCCGGATTGACTCGGCCTGGCGCAGTACCGACAGCACAAGGTTCACTTGGCATCCTCCGCGAGGCGCTCGAACACGGCAATGGCATCGTCCAGCCGACTGTACTCGAAACTGTAATTGCGGCATTGGTCTACGGTACGTCCGACCGCTGCGAAGCCCCGAGCGCCGAGGATGTGGTAATTCATGGCATTGTCGGCCAGCTGCAGGAACGCGGCGCCGCTGCCCATGGGTGTGAGGCGTGCTTCCGCTCCGGCCCGGTAGCGGGGCAGTACCATCCATGTGGCACGGGTTGGCGTATTCACCGCTTCCACGCTGGTTTGCGTGGGGGCCATCAGGGCGACTGTCCCCTTGGACGTGTCGCGCACCGGACGAGTCAGGAAGGCCTCCGGCGCATAGTCGCGAATGATGTCGATGGAGGCGTTCTTCAGGCTGACGGGGCGTGCCAGCCCCATCAGTTCCCCCGTGTCGAGGCGGATGAGGGTGAGTTCGTCGGAGAGCAGCCGCCAGCCCCGATTGACCAGCGCCGCACACAAGGTGCTTTTGCCTGAGCCGGGCGGGGCGGGCAGGATCGCGGCATGCCGGCCACGGGCCACCGAGGCGGCGTGAATGACCAGAATATGCTGGCTGTAGGCCGTGATGCACCAGTTGAGCCCCCACTCCAGCATGGGCAGCGATTGGTCACGGGGAAGGGGGGTAAAGGGTTCGATGGCGTCGACGACGAAGCGGGCTTGCGGCCGCACCCAGCGGCGCAGGCCATGTCCGGGCTGGATCGCCACATGGAAATCGACGAAGGCTGAGTCGTCAATCAGCGGGTGGTGGGCGTAGAGATGGGCCAGTTCGTCGGCAATCTCGGATACCCCACTCTGAAGGCGGCAGTTGAACGGGCCGGCCGCCAGTCGAACGCCCTCTCCTCCAAGGCGAGCACGAAAACTCTCGCGGGAAAGTTCGCTGACTTTCAATTGATGACTGCCCGGATCAGGCGGGCTTCAAGTAGGGCGTTGAGCGCGCTCCGGACCTGATCCTGGCATTCACCCGGATCGGCGTCCGGCTCGTCCTCCAGCACGACATGGATCAGTGCCGCTTCGGAAAGTACGGTGCCGTCGTGGGAAAGCTGATCGAGGATGAAGCGGGTGACCGGAGCCAGCAGATGTGTTTCGCCGGCATGGGGGTCGAAACGAATCCAGCCCTCGTCGACTTCTTTCCAGAGTACGCTGGATTGCGTGTCGAGGAGGGCTTCGGAGGCGGCGTAGAAAATGCCGGTGGCAGGCAAATGCAGCGGGTCGGAACTCAGGACAGTACGTAATCCAGGTAGGCCTCGACTTCAGCGGCATCCCACGAGTCACCAGCGCTGGCCAGGTAAGCACCACCGATCACGCCCTGGTTCCACATGTCCTTCACTTTGTCGAGATCCAGGAAGCTGCCGGCTTCGGCACTCAGGAAGGCAGCGACGATCTTGGCGTGAATGTTGGAATTGCCCTTGGCCAGGGCCTGACCGAAAGTCGTCACGCTCGCGTCGATGGATGCATTGAAGTAAGGCGGGGCAAAGGGCCTGTCCTTTTGATCGGCGGTCGCGTTGGTGTTCCAGTAGCTGACGCCGTTCAGCTTGGGGGAGCAGGGCGTCGTTCCGTTGCGGCTGAGGTTGCCGGAGACGGAGAAGCCAGACGGCAGCTTGCAGTTGGCGGCCAGAACCGGGGTG
>JAEUNV010000513.1 GCA_016790385.1 Zoogloea sp. | reverse complement strand
GTCATGCTTTCCCCAAGGAAGATCGCACCGATCAGGGTGACGATGAAGGGGTAGAGATAAAGCAGCAAGGCCACCAGTCCGGGAGAGGCGTAATCCAGGGCCAGGAAGAAACACAAGGATTGCCCCACGTAGCCCACACCCCCCATCGCCACGAGCCATCCCAATTGGCGTCGTCGCGGCCACCTGCGCCGCGCGGCCACCATCCAAGCCGCCATCACTCCGCCCGCAATCACGAAGCGCAGAAACAGCAGGGTCAAAACATCAACGCCATCCAGTCGTGCAATACGGGCGAAGATCGCCATTGCCCCAAAAGAGGCGGCCGACATCGCCACCAGCCCCGCGCCCAGCATACGCGCATCCATCACACCCTCCTTCGGGACCGAGGCGCCCCGAACGGGCCGATGGTGCCACCCGAAAACCATTGAGTGGCGCAGGCTTGCACCCGGGGGGCTTGCATCCCGAGCGAGTTTGGCCAGAATGGCGTTGCAATGCCTGATTGCATCCAGAACGAGGCTTCCATGATTCCTGCGATTATCCGTCCCCTGGCGTTGCTCGCCTTCGCCATCTCTGCGAACCCTGTCAGCGCGGCCGACGCGCCGGCTGCCCCTACCCTGCCGACTGCCGACATCTCGGTGGAAAGCAGTCGTAGCGCGCCCAACGACCAGTTCCGGGCGCAAGTGTATGCCGAGGCGACCGATGCCAGCCCTGGCGAAGTGGCCCGTAAGGTCAATGCGATCGTAACCCAGGCCATCCAGACCGCCCGCGCCCACTCAGCCGTGAAGGTCCGCTCGGCGGGCAATTCCACCTACCCGGTCTATGGCAAGACCGGCCGCAGCATCGAGGCGTGGCGCATGCGCTCGAGTCTGGCCCTGGAGAGCAATGACGCCGCCGCCCTTTCGGAACTGCTCGGCAAGCTTCAGCAGAGCATGGCAGTGGCCGGGCTGAGCGCAGCCCCCTCGCCTGAAACCTGGAAAAAGATCGAGGACGAAGCCATTGCCGACGCGATCAGCACTTTCGAAGGGCGCGCCCGACTGGTCGCAAGCAGCCTCAAGAAAAAGTGGAAGATCAAGCACTTGAACGTCAGTACGGGCGGCATGCAGCCCAAGCAGGCAATGCCTTACGTCCGCGCCGCGGCGATGATGGCTGAAGCAGCCCCGCCCCCCGCCCCGATTGAGGCGGGCGACAGTCAGGTAACCGTCAACATCAGCGGTCAGATCGAGCTGATCGAATGATCGCCCTGATCCAGCGCGTCCTTGAAGCCCGCGTCACCGTTGCCGGCAACACCGTGGGCGAAATCGGTCCCGGCCTGCTGGCCCTTGTGGCGGTGGAGAAGAACGACCAGTCGACCAACGCCAGCCGCATGCTCGAGCGCCTCATGGGCTACCGGGTGTTTTCCGACGACGAGGGGAAGATGAACCGATCCCTGGTCGATACGGGCGGCGGCCTGCTGCTCGTGTCCCAATTCACCCTGGCAGCCGACACGGCCAAGGGAACTCGTCCAAGCTTTACCCCAGCGGCGGCCCCCGCCGACGCTGAACGCCTATTCAACGAACTTGTCGCCCTCGCCCGCGAGCGCCACCACACGGTGGCCACGGGGGAGTTTGGCGCCGAGATGACGGTCTCCCTGGTGAATCATGGCCCGGTCACGCTTCGGCTTACGGCCTGAGTGCTGGGCCGCCATGGCGCTGGTGGCAGCCCTTGCCGGCTGCGGCCAGGCACCCATGCGTTCGGGCAGTCCGCCCGCCCCTGTTCGCGTAACACCGCCGAGCGGCGGCTGGATCGCCCTGCCAAGCCAGGACCATGCCCAGGAAGTGGTGCTCTACGCCCTGGGTCTGCTTGATACGGGCTACCGCTTTGGCGGCAAAAACCCTGAAGCCGGCCTTGACTGTAGTGGCATGGTGAGTTTCATCGTCGAGCAGGTGAGCGGGCGCAAGCTCCCCTACAACGCGGCAGGCATCGCCGAACGCACCCGCCCCATCGCCAGTCAGGCTCTCCGGCCCGGTGACTTGGTGTTCTTCAATACCCTCGGCCGCGCCTATTCCCACATGGGCATCTACATGGGTGAAGGAAAGTTCATTCACGCCCCCAGCAGCAGGGGTAAGGTCCGGGTAGACAGGCTCGACAGTCGCTACTTCTCCGAACGCTTCGAAGGCGCCCGCACCCTGATGCCGGAAGGCTGAGCCTTTCCGGCATCAGGGTGCGCGGATTCAATCCTTCAGCCAGCGGGCTGCGTCCAAGGCGTAATAGGTCAGAATGCCATCGGCGCCCGCCCGCTTGAACGCGACCAGCGACTCAAGAACACAGGCCTGCTCATTGAGCCAGCCATTGGCCGAAGCTGCCTTGAGCATCGCGTACTCTCCGCTCACCTGATAGACGTAGGTGGGCACCTGGAGCTCGGCTTTCACCCGACGGACGATATCGAGGTAGGGCATGCCCGGCTTGACCATGAACATGTCAGCCCCTTCCGAAATGTCCAGCGCTACCTCACGAATGGCTTCGTTGGAATTGGCCGGGTCCATTTGATAGGTGTACTTGTTGCCTTTACCCAGGTTGCCCGCTGAACCCACCGCATCCCGGAAGGGCCCGTAAAAACTCGATGCGTACTTGGCCGAATAGGCCAGGATACGGGTATGAATCTGTCGCGCCCGGTCCAGCTCGGCACGAATACGTGCCACCCGGCCGTCCATCATGTCAGACGGAGCCACCACGTCTGCACCGGCCTGAGCATGGGAAAGGGCCTGTTTTGCCAGAACCTCCAGGGTTTCATCATTGAGCACATAGCCCGTGTCGTCGATCAACCCGTCCTGCCCATGGCTGGTGTACGGATCAAGCGCCACATCGGTAATGACACCCAGCTCCGGAAAACGCGCCTTGAGGGCCTGAACTACCCGCGGCACAAGCCCTTCAGGATTGAAGGCCTCCTCAGCACCGAGTGACTTCTTGCTGCCGTCGACCACGGGAAACAGGGCCAGGGCCGGGATACCAAGCGACACGGCCTCCTCGGCAACATGCAGCAGGCGATCCAGGGACATGCGGCTAACCCCGGGCATGGACGGCACGGGCTGGATGATCTGCTCGCCCTCAAGCACGAACACCGGGTAGATCAAATCGTCCGCCGAAAGACGATGCTCACGCATCAAGCGGCGGGAAAAGTCATCACGCCGCATACGGCGCATGCGGCTGGAAGGAAAGGCTGACTGGACTGGACTCATAGGGCTCTCATGTACTTACATCTGGAAACGAATTCGGGCAGGAACTTTCTTAACGCATATATGCACAAAGCAGCAGATGGTGCTGAACCGTCTCCCGCTATACCTCCCTGAGCGGGGCCTTGAGCAAGCAAGGCGCTTTTGACCCCCGGCCCCCCCGCCGGGGGTTTTTCTTTTGTGCTCTCGATCGTGCATCGACGCCGCTCGGCAACACCTCAGATTCTATTCCCAAGCTGGCGTTCATCGCTTGATCCCAAAAAAGAGAAGGCCACTCCGCAGAGTGGCCCGCCCGGGAAATCATCACGACGCCCTTCAGCTCAGTTTGCGAACCTCATCTCCCGAGCCATTGCCGTCACTGGTTGGTCTCCAGATAAACAGATGCGCAGTACAGGTGTCGACGACGCCTGCCCAATATTCCAACCACCATGAAAACGTGCTCATCATCGTCCTTTCAGATATGCAGGCAGGCCGTCGGTTGTCCAATGCCCCGCTAGACGGGGAAACCGGCCGCTCACCACACTGGTTTCCTGCAAACAGCTTGCGCCTTAGTCTCGGCGCAAACTGAGAAAAAATACGCAGTGCGCGCCAAAAA
>JAEUNV010000183.1 GCA_016790385.1 Zoogloea sp. | reverse complement strand
CGTCGCGTTGAGCTCTTCCATCGAACTCGCCGTCTCTTCCAGGCTGCTCGCCTGCTCCTCCGTCCGCGACGAAAGGTCCGAATTGCCCGCCGCAATCTCCTGCGCCGCAACGTTGATCGATTCCGACGCTTCCTTGATCTGACCTACCACTTCACGCAGGCGCTCCACCGTCGTATTGGTGTCATCCTTCAGCTGACCAAACGTCCCACCGTAGTCCGCCGTGATCTTCTCCGTCAGATCTCCACGCGCTATCGCGTTCAGAACTCGGGCGATGTCCTCAAGATTCGTCGCCACCACCCCCATCAGGCTGTTGAGGTTTTCAGCCAGCGAGGCGAGGAAGCCGGTACGACCCTCCAGACTCAAGCGCTGGGCAAAGTTACCCTCCAGCGCGGACTTCACCAGGCTCGCCAGATCCTGCTCAAGGCGCACTTCGCTCGTCCTGTCCTGCCACTCAACAACGGAACCCAGACGCTCCCCCTTTTCGCTAACCACGGGATTCGCGACAAGGGAGAACGTGCGCCCACCCACACGCACCGTCGCGCGATGCTCGCCGCGCAGCGCCCCCAGCAGATTGCGCTGATGGGCAGGATTCTTGTGGAAGCTGTCAAAGTTCGACCCGAGCAAGCCCTGCACCCCGAAGCCAGGCAGTTCCTTGCGAATATCGCTCTCGGCCTCCTTGAGCATGCCGAGCACCGACTCGTTGCAGTAGATGATCCGACCTTCGTTGTCGGCCAACATGATGTTGGTGGACGCCTTGTCGAGCGCATTCCTGATGCGCAGGTTGGCAGCAGCATTTTCCTGCTCCGAGGCAATCCGGTTGAGCAGGCTGGCCTGCATTTCGTTGAGATCCAGCGCGATATCGCCAAACGCGTCTTTTGAAGCGACCGTCAGCGGCACATCCAGCACACCACTCCCGATCCGCCCGAGACCTGATTGAATCTCGCTGATGCCCGAGAGCATGGTCCGACGGAAGCCCATGAAGAGGTAGCCCGCCAAAATCAGGCTTATGGCAATCGCGGCAAGCGCAAGGACCCTCGCCCCCTCGAGGCGCTCGATCCGAAGAGTCAGATACTTCTCGAATTCCTTCGCACTGACGTCAAGGAGCGCGTAGCTCGAATCGACTGCTTGTGTGCCCACCTCGAACACCTGGCCCGGATTCACGCCTGCAACCGACGAGCCGAGAAGATTCCCGTTCACGAGTGATGTCAAAGCATCGACGTTGTCGCCAATCACCTTCTTGGGGCCTTCGATTGCCTCGCGCAGAGCCGCCTGATTGCCACCCGCCTTTGACACGGAGGCATCCAACGCAGCACGTCCGTCCGCGAGCCTCCGCATCAGGACATGGGCCTCGATTCGCTCGGCCTCTGTGCTCTGACGCCGGAATGCGAGTCCGGTACCCAAAGCCCTCAGCCGCCCAGCGTCCTCGGCAAGTTCCGGAAGGCGCGTCACGAAGAGGTCCATCAAATAGTAGGTTTCCAGCTCCGGATCCAGCGTCGCATTGGTGTTGTCTGCAACCTGCGTGATGAATGCCTTCACCTTTGCGATGTAATCGCTGTGCAAGCGAAAACTCTCCGCTGCCTCCACGTTCAAGGCCCGCGCCTGAAGTTCCTGCCAACCCTGGCGGATTGAAACCCAGGCGGCGTCGGTGCCCAGCGATGCGCCCAGCAACTCATTCGTGGCGTCGCCAGCCTTGATCGCTTGCTCGGCCTTTGTCTTCATTTCCGCCAGTTTGGGCGCGAGGCTTGTATCACCACCGATGACATTGACCGAAATCCCTCTATGGGCCTGTACGGCCTGCATCAGATTGCGAGCGGGCATCACGAGATCCACCGTATGGGTCTCCTTCGTGCTGAACGCAATGTCACTATTGATTCGCTCTAGGAGCATGAACGCCAGCACGACCACGGGGGCCAACGCAATCAGACCGAGCAACGCGAGCTTGCCCTGCACGGAGAGGCGGTTCATGACGCGGATGGCTGGAGAAAGAAATGCACTCATGGCGGCACCTGAACTCAGTGGGTTGCTTCGTCAACCAGCGCCATTTCGCTGGACAACATTAGGCGTTCGATATCCACGACGATGAGCATCCGCTCACCCAGCGCCCCAAGCCCCATGATGTAAGCGGTATCAACCGACGACGCGAAATCGGGTGCCGGTCGGATCTGCTCCGGCCTGAGTGCGATCACGTCGGAGACCGCATCCACGACCATGCCGACCACGCGCCCGCCGACATTCAGAATGATTACCACGGTAAATGGAGTGTATTCGGCCTCCCCCACCGCGAATTTGATCCGCAGATCGACGATCGGAACGATGGTCCCGCGCAAGTTGATGACGCCTTTGATGAAATTCGGCGCGTTGGCTATGGTAGTGACCGCATCATAGCCACGGATCTCCTGCACCTTAAGAATGTCTATTGCATACTCCTCGACACCCAGGGTGAACGTAAGGAGCTCGTGGGCAAAACCGGACTCATCGTGTTCCTGAGCGGTAGCGGACTGGGCAGCCTGCAGCATGAACAAAACTCCTCGATAGGAATGATCCATTTACGGCTGCCGAACGGCTTTCTGAAGGAAGGCATGAACACTTAGCCGCATCCCTGAACAAGGCCCCCACCACAGGGCCCGGATACGCTGTTTGACTCACGAATCAGGTTTCCCGAGCGTACCCGTCCGGCCATCCCACGCTTGAGGTGAGTTCGCTTCAAACTGTGGCGGTGGTAGTTTGCCGTAAGCTCCCGGCGATCCCTTCTTGACCGCGCCTTAAGCCGAATCCGGCCCCCACCGATGCGGCAACAGCTCCCCAATTCAACTCTGAGGCTGAGTCGGCAGGCGGGTAAGGATGTCCTTCAAATAGGCGAAAGGCTCATGCCCATTCAGGCGCGCCGACTGGATCAGGTTCATGATCGCCGCCGCCCGCTTGCCGGCGCGCAGCGACCCGGCAAAGAGCCAGTTCTTGCGGCCGATGGCGATCGGCCGGATCTGGTTCTCGATCCAGTTGTTGTCGATGGGGACGTTTCCATCGGTCAGGTAATGGGTCAGCGCCGCCCAACGCTTGAGGGTGTAGTCGATGGCCTTGGCGCTGGATGAGCCGTTGGGGATCTTCCCTCGGCAGGCCAGCAGCCAGGTCTTGAAGTCGTCCAGAA
>JAEUNV010000231.1 GCA_016790385.1 Zoogloea sp. | reverse complement strand
GATTGCCCAGCATGCCGTTGGCCGCGGCCAGAAAGACCGGGTCCAGGGCACCGGACAGGGGCACGCCGATGTGCCGGTAAGCTCGGCGGCCGGCATCCTGGATGCTGACGCCGAGGCCCGGCGAGCGGATCTCCAGGCAGGCATTCACGATACGGCCAGGGCTTCCGGCCCCACGGCTTGCCAGCGTACCCGGTCGCCGGGAGCGAAGAGGGCCGGGCGCTCGGCCCGGGAGACGTCGAACAGGGTCACCGAAGTGCGCCCCATCAGGCGCCAGCCACCGGGGCTATCCCAGGGGTAGATCGCCCCCATGCGCCCGGCGATGGCCACCGAACCCGCCGGCACCCGCTGACGCGGGGTGGCGAGGCGGGGCATCTCGAGGCTGGCCGGCAGGCCGTTCAGGTAGGGAAAGCCGGGCAGGAAGCCAAGCACGCAGACGGTGAATTCGGTGGCCGTGAGCTGCGCGATGACCGCCTCGCGGCTCAAACCCCGGGCGACCGCCACGGCGTCCAGATCGGGCGCAAACTCGCCCTCGAAACACACCGGAATGACCCACTCACGCCCGCTGCCGGTGGCCCGTCGGCCTTCGGCGGCGAGCGCCTCGAGGCAGGCGGCGAGGCGTCGCCGGTCGCAGTCATCGGGATCGAAATGCACCGTGACGGAGCGGAAGGTGGGAACCCACTCGATCACCCCGGGCAGCTTGCCCGCGCCCTTGAACTCGGCCAGCGCAGCAGCGAAGCCGAGCACCCGGGCCTGGATGTCGGCGGAGGGCTGCGCGGCAAACTCCACCGTGAATGCGGTATCACCCAGGGCGAGCAGGCGGGGCGGAGCATGCACAATCGGCGACTCGGCCCGTGACGCGCGACGGTGGCCTCTACTGCCCGATGGCGCCGAAGACCTTCTTGGCCAGACCGCCCGCCGCACCCACCGGATCCTTGCGGATCGCCTTTTCCTCTTCGGCGATCATCAGAAAGAGGCCATCGAGGGCTTTGCGGGTCACGTAGTTCTCGATCTTCAAGTCGTCACCCTTGGCCGCGCCGAACTGGCTGACCTTGCCGGCAAACTTGTTGTACTGGGCCGACAGGGACAACTTGTCGGTGGCTTCCTTCACCACGGGCAGGAAGGATTCCGTCAGCGCGCCGGCGGTGTTGTCCTTGAAGTAGCGGGTGGCCGCATCGTCACCGCCGGTGAGGATCTTTTTGGCGTCCTCGACACTCATCTTCCGCACCGCGTCCACGAGCAGGGGCTTGGCCTTGGGCACGGCCTGTTCGGCGGCCTTGTTCATGGTGGCAACCAGGGCGTCCAGATCCTTGCCGCGGCCCATGGTGCGGAGCATGCCCTCCAGGGGCGCGAGGCTGTCGGGCAGGCCGATCTTCACTTTAGGGTTGTTGAGGAAACCCCCATCGCTCCCCAGTTGTCCTACCGCCTTCTCCGCCCCCTGGACCAGCGCTTCCCGCAATCCGCCGGAGGCATCCTTGTCGGTCAGGTCGGCAAGACCGATGGCCCAGGCCTGACCACAGATGACAAGCAGCAGCAAAGCTCGCAGAATCCCACGCACGGCACACCTCCTCTTCCGGTTAAGAACAATGTTTTTCAAGGCTATCACGCGCCTTCTGGCCTCAGTCGCTCTCCTTGCATTCCTTAACGCCTGCGGCAACCCGGCCGCGCCGGATGTTAAGTACACCACCCTCGACGGTCAAAGTGCGCGCCTGGGCGCCCTCAAGGGCAAGGTGGTCCTTGTAAATTTCTGGGCCACCACCTGCACCAGTTGCGTTGCCGAGATGCCCAGGCTGGTGGAAACCCATCGCAAGTTTGCCCCCCGCGGCTTTGAAACCGTGGCCATCGCCATGATTTACGACCCCCCTGAATACGTGCGCAATTTCGCGGCCCGCAACGGTCTGCCCTTCACCGTGGCACTCGACACCACCGGCGAGGCCGCCAAGGGTTTCGAAGAGGTGCGCCTGACGCCCACCACCTTCGTGATCGACCGCCAGGGCCGTGTCGTTCAGAAGTTCCTGGGCGAGCCCGACTTTCCCAAGCTCCACGCTCTCCTCGACAAACTGCTGGCTGAGCCGGCATGAAGCGCCGCATTGTGATCCTTGCGCTGGCTGCGGTCGGCGTTGTGGCCGCGGCCGTGCTGTGGCCCCGGGGACGCGACGTGGAGGTGGCCCGCGTTGTCCGCGCGCCGCTCACCCAGTCGGTGGTGGCCACCGGCCGTATCGCCACGCCGGCGCGCATCGTCATTGGCAGCCCGCTGGCAGCCACGGTGCTGGAGGTCAGCGTGCGCGAGGGCGATCCCGTTCGACCGGGCCAGGTGCTGGCCCGTCTGCGTGCCGATGATGCCGAAGCCCTGGTGGCGCAGGCCGGCGCTGCTCTGGCCGAAGCCGAGGCGCGCCTCACCCAGATCGAGACCGTGGCCCGGCCCGTGGCCGCCCAACAGCTCGCCCAGGCGGAGGCCAACCGCAAGGTGGCGCTGGCCGAAGCCGAACGCGCCCGCCAGCTGGTGGCCAAGGGTTTCTACGCCCAGTCAAAGGCCGACGACGCCCTGCGCAACGCGGCCAATGCCAGTTCCGCCGCCGACACGGCCCGCGCCCAGTTGGCCGCCCAGCAGGCCGGGGGGAGCGAACGCGAGGCCGCCCGCGCCCGGGTGGACCAGGCCCGTGCCCAACTCGTCAATGCCCGCGCCCGTGCTGCCCAGCTCACCCTGACCGCCCCGGCCGCCGGCGTGGTGCTGACCCGCAAGGCCGAGCCCGGTGACGTGGCCACAGCCGGCAAGGTGCTGCTGGAGCTCGCCGAGGCCGGCGAGACCCGCGTCTACGCCACCGTCGACGAGAAGAACCTGCGCCTCCTCAAGCCCGGCCAGAAGGCCCGGGGCGTGGCCGACGCCTTTCCGGCCCAGCCTTTCGACGCCGAGCTTTACTATCTGGCACCGGCAGTGGACCCCCAGCGCGGCACCGTCGAGACGCGCTTTCGAGTGCTCGCGGCCCAAGCCTTCCTGCGCCCGGATATGACGGTCTCGGTAGAGACCATCACCGGTCACCGGGACGCCACCCTGGTTTTGCCCGCCGAGGCGGTGCGCGACGTGGACAGCGGCAAGCCCTGGGTGCTGGTGGCCCGGGACGGCATCGCCACACGTGCCGAGGTCGGCCTCGGCCTGAGCGGAATCGGCCGTGTCGAGGTGGTGAACGGTCTGGCCGAGGGCGACGAAGTGATACTGCCCGCCAGCGGTGCCCTTGAGGGTGACCGGGTCCGCATCCGCGAGGCTCGCAAGCCCAAGGTGTCCGGCGTGCAGGTGCCCCAGGGCATGACCCGCTGATGGCCGCCGCCGCCTACTCTCCACATTTTGCACGATGAAGTTCCGGCTCCCCTTTGCCCCGCTGGTGGCCCTGCGCTTTCTGCGCGAGGGGCGCATGCAGACCCTGCTGATCCTCGCCGGCACCACCGGTGGCGTGGCGGTGATCGTCTTTCTGACCCAGCTCATCACCCAGTTGCAGGCCCAGATCGTGGACCGGGTGCTGGGCAGCCAGGCCCATGTGGTGATCCGACCGGCCGAGGAGACCAACCGCCGGGCCATCGACGACGACGGCTTTGCCTCCATCATCGAACCCCGTGCCCAGCGCCTGCGCTCCATTGATCAGTGGGAAAACATCG
>JAEUNV010000102.1 GCA_016790385.1 Zoogloea sp. | reverse complement strand
TGACGAAACGGCCAAGGTGCGTATCCGCGAGCACGACGGTGAGGGGCCTTTGCAGGCGTTTCTGCGGGATGCCGCCCGGCGCCACAAGCTGTGGCTGATCGGCGGCTCCTGCCCGATGGCGGCCGACAGCCCCGACAAGGTCAAGAATTCAACCCTGGTCTTCGACGACAACGGCCGGCGGGTCGCCCGTTACGACAAGGTGCATCTCTTCGGCTTCTGCAAGGGCGAGGAGCGCTACGACGAAGCCGCCACCATCGAGGCCGGCAACGAGGTGGTGTCCTTCGAAGCGCCCTGTGGCCAGATCGGGCTGTCGATCTGTTACGACCTGCGCTTTCCCGAACTTTTCCGGGCGATGGGCGAGTTGGACCTGATCGTCCTGCCGGCGGCCTTCACCTACACCACGGGCCAGGCCCACTGGGAGATCCTGCTGCGCGCCCGGGCCATCGAAAACCAGTGCTACGTGCTCGCCAGCGCCCAGGGCGGGCGGCACCCCAGCGGTCGTCGCACCTGGGGTGACAGCATGATCATCGATCCCTGGGGCGAAGTGCTGGCACGCCTCCCCGAAGGCCCCGGCGTGGTCGTGGCCGACCTGGACCCCGCCCGCATCGCCGACGTTCGCGCAAGCCTGCCGGCCCTGCGCCATCGCAAGATCAGTTAAGCCAACCGAATTCATCCCCTAGAGATCATGAGCAAGAATCCCCCCCCAAATCCCCTCAAGACCGCCAGCAAGCTGCTGCTCAAGCCCTACGATCTGGACTTCGAGGATCTCGACAAGGTCTTCAGCAAACTCTATCGCCACAAGCTCGACTACGCCGATCTGTACTTCCAGTACCACCGCTCCGAGGCCTGGAGCCTGGAGGAAGGCATTGTCAAATCGGGCAGCTTCAACATTGAACAAGGTGTCGGCGTGCGCGCCATCACCGGCGAGAAGACGGCTTTTGCCTATTCCGACGATATCAGTCTGAAGGCCCTCAAGGACGCGGCCGATGCCACACGCGCCATCGCCGACAGCGGGCGCCGCAAGACCCACAAGATCGAGGTCGCGAAAAAGTCTCCCCCCGCCCTCTATCGTGCCGACAACCCCCACGACTCTCTCGATGATGTCAGCAAGGTGAAACTGCTGGAGCGCCTTGAGGCCATGGCCCGGGCGGAAGACCCGCGGGTCCGCGAGGTCATGGCCAGCCTGGTCGGTTCCTGGGAAGTGGTCATGGTGGCCCGCAGCGACGGCCACCTGGCGGCCGATGTGCGCCCCCTGGTGCGTGTCTCGGTGACGGTGATCATGGAAGAGAACGGCCGCCGCGAGCAGGGCTCCGGCGGGGGTGGCGGGCGTTTCGACTACGCGCATTTCACTGACGAGGTGCTCACCGGCTTCGCCCGTGCCGCCGTGCATCAGGCCCGGGTCAACCTGGGTGCCGGCCCGGCCCCGGCCGGCCTGATGACCGTGGTGCTCGGTAACGGCTGGCCCGGCATCCTGCTCCACGAGGCCATCGGCCACGGCCTGGAAGGCGATTTCAACCGCAAGGAAAGCTCCGCCTTCGCCGGCCGTATCGGCCAGCAGGTGGCGGCCAAGGGCGTGACCGTGGTGGACGACGGCACCCTGCCGGACCGCCGCGGCTCGCTGACCATCGACGACGAAGGCAATCCGACCCAGCGCACCGTGCTGATCGAGGACGGCATCCTCACCGGCTACATGCAGGACACCCTCAATGCCCGCCTGATGGGCGTCAAACCCACCGGCAACGGGCGCCGCGAATCTTTTGCCCATCTGCCCCTGCCACGCATGACCAACACCATCATGCTGGCCGGCCAGCACGAGCCCGCCGAGATCATCGCCTCGGTGAAGAATGGCCTGTATGCGGCCAACTTCGGTGGCGGTCAGGTGGATATCACCTCGGGCAAGTTCGTCTTCTCAACCTCCGAGTGCTATCTCATCGAAGACGGCAAGGTGACCCGCCCGGTGAAGGGCGCGACCCTCATCGGCAATGGCCCTGACTGCCTGACCCGGGTATCCATGATCGGCAACGACATGGCCCTCGACCCGGGAGTCGGCACCTGCGGCAAGGATGGTCAGAGCGTTCCGGTTGGCGTCGGTCAGCCAACCCTGCGCATCGACGGCCTGACGGTAGGTGGCACGGGAGGTTGAAAAATGAAGCGGCGAGCCTTTCTTGCCCTGGCGGGCTGCGTCTGTGTGTTTCCCATGGCACCTTCCCTCGCTGCGCCGGTTCAAGCCGTGGCGGCCCCCGGCCTTTCCCTGCCGGCCGCCATCAACAAGGCCGGCCGTCAGCGCATGCTTTCCCAGCGCACGGCCAAGGCCTGGCTGATGCTGGTGATGGGGGTTCTGCCGGAGCGTGCCAAGACGATTCTGACTCAGTCGGTCTCGCTCTTCGATGCGCAGCTCAACGAACTCAAAGCCCTTCAGCCCAACGACGAGGTGCGCACCCTTTGGTTGCAGCTCGAACACGACTGGGGGCGCTACCGCCCCCTGCTAGCCGACATTCGCAGTGACGCCAAGGCCGTGTGGGCGAGCAGTGAAGCCGTGCTGGCGAGTGCCCAGAAGCTCACCCAGGCCTATGAGAAGGTCGCAGGTTCCAATGCCGGACGCCTTGTCAGTCTCTCGGGGCGGCAACGCATGCTCTCCCAGCGCATGGCCAAGGCGTATTTCTTCCGCCAGATGGACATCAATGCCGGGCCATCGGGCGAAGTTCTCGAGGCCGCGATGAAGGAATTTGCCAAGTCCCACGAAGAGCTCAAGGGCGCTGGTGTCAATACAGCCCAGATCCGGGACGAGCTGGCCCTGGTGGAGCAGCAATGGTTCTTCTTCCAGAATGCGCTGGGGATGCGCGACGTTGGCGGGCAGAAAAAGGCCGCGGCGGACGTCGGCACCACGAGTGAACGCATTCTTGAGCAGATGGATCTGGTTGTCGGGCACTATGAAAAGCTCGCCCTTGC
>JAEUNV010000096.1 GCA_016790385.1 Zoogloea sp. | reverse complement strand
GCTGCGCTTCAAGAACACGGCGGGCCGCTGGCGGACGTGGGCCATGCCTATGGAGCTGCTGCGCGGCGACGGTTCCGACCTGCGCGGCGAACTGCTGGCGATGGGGCTTGAAATCGACCCGGCGGCAAGAAACACCCTCGCTCGCTACCTGCAAGAGCGGGCACCCTTCAAGCGGGTGCGCTGCGCGCTGCAAGTCGGATGGTGCGATTCCGTTTTCGTGCTGCCGGACGCGGTAATCGGCCCGGATGCGGTGGGCGTGATCTTCCAGTCTGGCGAGCGCGGGCATGAAGAGCACGGGCAGGCCGGCACCCTCGACGGCTGGCGGGCAGAAATCGCAGCGCGGGCCGTGGGCAATCCGCTGTTCCTGCTGGCGCTGTCGGCAGCCTTCGCGGGGCCGCTGCTCAAACGCACCAACACCGAAGGCGGCGGGCTGCATTTCGTGGGCGATTCCTCGACCGGCAAGACAACGATTCTTGAGGCCGCCTGTTCTGTGTGGGGCGGGCCGGGCTACCGCCGGAGCTGGCGGGCAACCGCGAACGGCATGGAAGGCGCGGCGGCGCTGTTTAATGACTGCCTGCTCGCGCTGGATGAAATCAGCGAATGCGACCCGCGCGAGGTGGGCGCGATTGTCTATAGCCTGGGCAACGGACGCGGCAAGCAACGGGCAAGCCGTACCGGCGCGGCGCGATCCGTGACCCGCTGGGCTGCATTCATCGTTTCGACGGGGGAGCGCACCATCGGCACCACGATGGCCGAAGGCGGGCACCGCACCAAGGCCGGGCAAGCGGTCCGGCTGCTCGATATTCCGGCCTCGCGGCCCTTTGGCTGCTTCGATGAGCTGCACGGCGCGGCAACCGGAACGGCCCTATCGGACGCGATCAAGCGCGCGGCAGCGACGCACAACGGACGGGCCGGGCGGGCATTCCTCGATCGGCTGACGCACGACGGGCGCGACTTCGCGGCAACCCTCGAACGCATCAAGGGCTTGGCGCACTTCAACGGCAACGACTTCGAAGGGCAGGACAAACGCGCGGCGGGCCGCTTCGCCCTGCTCGCGCTGGCTGGCGAGGTGGCGACGGAGTACGGCATCACGGGCTGGCCGGAAGGCTCGGCAATCGACGCGGCGGCGGTCGGCTTCAAGTCCTGGCGATCCACCCGCGGCACGGGCAACGACGAAAAGCGCCAAATCCTCGAGCGGCTGGCGGGCTTCCTTGAACGGCACGGAGATAGCCGGTTCTCCGATTGGGCGGCGGATAGCTCTATGATCCGTGACCGGGCCGGCTGGTGGAAGCCTGACGACCAGGGCGGGCGGCTGTACCTTTTCACGGCGGACGGGCTGCGCGAGGCGCTGAAGGGGTACGACCTAAAGCGGGCGCTTGATCTGTTGGAAAAGGCGGGCGTTATCCCCAAGGCCAACGCCAAAGGGGAGCGGGCGAAGCCCGAGAACATCGGAACGCGGAAGGTGCGTGTGTATCAGGTGCGCGGCGATGTTCTGCAAGGGGGCGGCGATGGCGCTTGATGATCTACTCGCCACGCTGGAACGCCAGCATGGAACGTCTGGAACGTCTGACGTTCTGGCGGACGTTCCGGCGAAACCCGCGCCAACACTGGGCGGAACGTCTGGAACGTGTGGAACGTCAGAAAACAGAAAGGGTAAGGTGCAGGCCGAACCCTTCCCCGTCTGGCTGATCCAGTACCCGGACCGCCAGCCCGTCGAGGTGCATTGCTGGCCACCAGCAACGCGGGCCGAAGTCCTGGCGATCTACCCGGCGGCGACGGGTGCCGAGCCAGTCCGCCAGCACGAGCCGGCACAATCCTGCCGGGTTTGCCGACACATTGCCCGGCCCGGCCTGTCAGATGGGCACTGCGGCGGGCGGGACGATCTGCCGCCGGCCTACACCGCCGGGCACCCGCTTCGACGCCTGCCCGACGACGGCGGGGCGAGCTGCACGACCTGGGAGGAATCACGATGAGCGCGCCAACGATTCACCCGGAGCGCCGGAACTGTCTGGGCTGCCGACACCTGCATTCATGGCGACCCAGCAAGCCGCCGGGCGAGAGGTAATAGGGACGCATCGCGCGCGTGCGCGAGCTGTAACGCACCACCACCGGAAACCTTCGCCAAGCAAGACGGGGCGCGGGTTTCCGGCTTTTTGCAGGGTTTCCACCTGCGTAAACTGCCTGATGATTTCGGCTAAATATTCGGAGGTGAAAATGGGCGGCATGGGTTCCGGGCGGCGCTACCAGGGCGGGCGCAGCACGACGGAGGACTATCGGCCCCTCGACGTGCGCAAGCTGCACAAGGCCGGGCTACTGGCCGCCGGGCATGTGGCGCTGTGGAACTGGTACAGCCGCGGCGAGCTGCGCGCCTCGATTCAGGTTCAGGCCGAAGCCGGGCGGCTGATCTTGAGCTACACATCCACCATTGACGGCGAACGGAAGGATTGCCGCTACCCGGTGATGCTGAGCTGGACACCCTGCCAATACGGGGGGGAACGTCCGTGGTTCCTGTGCCCAGCTTGCCGGCGGCGCGCGGCGATCCTGTACGGTGGCGCGGTCTTTGCCTGCCGGCACTGCCGCCGGCTGGCCTACGAGTCGCAGCGGGAACGGGATTACGACAGGCTGTCCGGGCGCGCGGACAAGATCCGGCGGCGGCTGGGCTGGCCTGTGGGCATCCTCAACGCGACACCCTGGACGAAACCGAAGGGGATGCACTGGCGCACCTTTTGGCGGCTAACCGCCGAACATAACCGGCTGGTGGGCGCATCGCTGGAAGGCATGTCCGAACACCTGAAGGTCGTGAGGCGCGGGCTTGGTCGTCACGCTGGCGGGCTGCGGTAGCCGCTGCGGGTCCTCCTGGCGGGGGCGCATCACGGGGACGGAGAGCCCCGAGGCTTGGCAGTTTTCAGGCCCCTATGGTTGTTCTTTCGTTCTACCCGACCTGTCGGCAAATCGATCATTCACCATGCCGCCCTACCATTTTTTCTTTGTGGGGCTGGATGATGGGTAGAAAGCAAAAACGCCCCGAGAGGGGCGTCTTTGCTGGGTGTTTGGCGGAGAGGGCGGGATTCGAACCCGCGTCAGGGTATTACCCTGAACACGCTTTCCAGGCGTGCGACTTAAACCGCTCATCCACCTCTCCAAGTGGAGGCGGCACTATATATCAAGATTTTGAAAAGTCAAAGCCTGTTTTCGGTTTCGAGGGCTTTTCGGCCCTCATCGGGCATGCGCACAAAGTCAACGAGGGCTTGCACTTCGAGTGGCGGCGGGGGCGTGAGCAGGCTGATGACGGCGATGACGATGAAGCCCAGGGGCACACCAAAGACGCCGCAGGAGATGGGGTTGATGTCGAACCAGGCGTCGGCCATGCTGCCGCCGAAGAAGGGGTGGGTGCGGACGATGTAGTACAAGGTGACGCCCAGCCCGGCCAGCATCCCGGCCACCGCGCCCCATTTGTTGGCGCGCTTCCAGAAGATGCCCAGCACCAGGGCCGGGAAGAAGGCCGAGGCAGCGATGGAGAAGGCCAGCCCGACCATGAACAGGATGCTGTCGGGGCGCAGGGAGGCCACCCAGGCGGCCACCACGGCCACCACCAGCAGCTGGGACTTGGTGATCACCAGCCGGCGCTGGGTGGAGGCCTCGGGGTTGACCATCTTGTAATAGAGATCGTGGGACAGGGCGTGGGAGATGGTCAGCAGCAGGCCGTCGGCGGTGGACAGGGCCGCCGCCAGCCCCCCCGCCGCCACCAGACCCGACACCACGTAGGGCAGGCCGGCGATCTCGGGGATGATCAGCAGGATGGCGTCGCTGTTGATGGTGAGTTCGGCCAGTTGCAGGATGCCGTCACCATTGATGTCCTCGATCTTGACCAGCCCGACCTTGCCCCACGACGCGACCCAGCCCGGCAGGCTGCCGATGTCGGTGCCGATGAGGTTGCTGTACACCTCCCACTTGGCGAACACGGCGTAGGCCGGGGCGGTGACATAGAGCAGGAAGATGAAGAACAGGGACCAGAACACCGAGCGCCGTGCCTCGCGCACGCTGGGCGTGGTGTAGTAGCGCATCAGGATGTGGGGCAGCGCGGCGGTGCCCACCATGAGCACGAAGGTGAGGGCGATGAAGTTGTTGCGGGCGCTGTCCCGGGCGGCCCGATCGGCGCCGGGGTGGGCCTCCGCGTGGGGCGGCGGATTGACGGAGCGCGAGAGGCTGTCCTGGCGGGCGCGCTCCCATTTGATCCGGGCTTCGTCCGACGTGCGCGGCAGATCGCGCAGGGTGCGTTCGGCCGCGGCGATCTCCCGGGCAGGGGCGCCCTGGGTGCGCAGCTCGGTAACCCGCTCCACCTGCCCGACGCGTTCGGCAACGAGGGATTCGGGCAGGTCGGCGATCTTGCGGGCGTACTCCTCGGCGCGGTAGCGGTATTGCAGGCGCACCTCGTTCTCCCGCGGCTCGGAGAACAGCTCCAGCTCCTTGACCCCCAGATCCTGCAAGACCTCCCCATACACCGCCTGGGGAACAGGAACGCCCGTGACCTTGTAGGAGAGGATGGCCACCGGCACGAGGTAGGCAATGATGAGGATGAGGTACTGGGCCACCTGGGTCCAGGTGACGGCCCGCATGCCCCCCAGGAAGGAACACACCAGGATGCCGGCGAGGCCGACGAAGACGCCTATCTCGAACTCAATGCCGATGAAGCGGCTGGTGATCAGGCCCACCCCGTAGATCTGGGCGACCACATACACAAAGCTGGCCAGCACCCCGGCAAACACGCCAACAACCCGCGCAAAGTGCCCCTCGTAGCGGGCGCCGAGAAAATCGGGAATGGTGAATTGGCCGAACTTGCGCAAAAAAGGCGCCAGCAGCAGGGCCACCAGCACGTAGCCGCCCGTCCACCCGGTGACAAAGGCCAGTCCGACGAAGCCGGAGTAGTAGAGCGTTCCCGCCAGGCCAATGAAGGAGGCGGCGCTCATCCAGTCGGCGGCCGTGGCCATGCCGTTGAACAGGGCGGGCACCCGTCGGCCGGCCACGTAGTATTCGGAAACGTCGGAGGTTCGGCTCATCACGCCGATGGCGGCGTAAATGGCAATGGTGGAGAACAGGAAGATCTGGCCGATCCAGCGGGGGCTCAGGCCCAGCTGCTCGGCCACCGCCAGAAAGATCACCAGGCAGACAAAGCCCGCGGCGTAGACGGCGTAATAGCGCCCCAGGCGCCGGAACAAGGCGGGCGTCGACGTCATGGGTCAGTCTTCGTCATGGAGGCCGTATCGGCGCTCAAGCCGGGTCATCCACTGATCGTAGATCCAGACAATGAGCAGGAAGATGATCAACGCCCCCTGGGCGGCCATGTAGAAGCCAAGTGGCCAGCCGTGGAAACTGTAGGCGTTCAAGTCTTCCGCAAACCATCCCGGCAGGAAACTGGCCGCAGCCCAGGCCAGCAACAGGATGGAAGTCAGTCGCAGGGTGGCCCGCCAGTAGGCCCGCTGCCTCGCGCGGATATCGCTCAATCTGTACTCCCCAATCGTCGGCTTCGAGTATAGCCTCGCCGGGCGTCGGGCTCACAACTGGTAGCGAAGCTGGAGTTTCTGTTGCAGTTTGCGGGCTTGGCGAAATGATTCCTTGAGAAAGGCCCGTTCAAGTTCGTTGAGTGCAGCGGGATCGATCATATTGGGGGGGCCGGCCTTTTCGCGCTGGCCGCGCAGACGCAAGTGCTGGATGAAGCCGAAGGCCTCCAGGCAGGCTTCCACTTCGCGCCGGGGCCAGCCAAGGATGGCGCCGGCACCCTGAAGCCGACCGCGGGTGGTCGTGTCGGGCACGCCAAGGGCCAGGGCCAGGATGCGCGCCGCGTCCACAAACACACGGCTGCCGTCGCGCTTGAGATCAAGAAAGCCGCTTTCCCTATCCACCACGAAATCACGGATGCGCCCCAGGGGCGGCCCGCCGCTCAGGGCATTGGCGGCCATGAAGCGGAGAAACAGGTCATTGTCACCGGCGTTGGTCAACAGCCACTGCTGGAGCCTCGCCGCCAGCCGCGCATCCCCGGCGATGGCGCGAAAGTCGAAGAAGATCGTGGCGTTGAGGAGATCATCAGGGGTGGCGCCAAGCATCCATTCGGCAAACTGACCGCGCCATTCGGTCATCGACAGGCACCAGCGCGGATTTCCCGCCATCACGTCGCCCTTGCACAGGGGAAAACCACAGGCGTCAAGGGCTTCATTGACCCGCCGCGTGAAGGGCAGAAAGCGTTGGCGCAGGGCTTCGGCATCGGCCTCCGCCTCGGGCACAAAAATCAGGCCGTTGTCCTGATCGGTATCCA
This sequence comes from Zoogloea sp., assembly GCA_016790385.1. Lineage (GTDB taxonomy): Bacteria > Pseudomonadota > Gammaproteobacteria > Burkholderiales > Rhodocyclaceae > Zoogloea. The sequence goes on along the minus strand of JAEUNV010000096.1, from coordinate 2,007 downwards.
GGGTCTGTTCCAGCCTTCCCTCGGAACCGAAGGCCAGCCAGCACCAGGGCACAAGGGGCAGATCGAACTCGGCTTCGGCGAGGTCAACGGCGGCCAGCACCACCAGATCATTGAGAATGGCGATCCACTCGCAGACCTGGGCCGCCGCGACGCCTTCGTCCACCATGCGGCAGGCGGCGTCGCGCACCCGACGGGCCGCGTCGGCCAAGGTGGCGATGTCGACGGCGGCCTGAATGGACTCGACCAGATCATCTGCGTCGAAACTTCGATTGCCATAGAGCTCGCCGCGGGACACCACACCGGCAAAGGCGCCAACCGCATCCACCAAGACTAGGTGGCGCAGATCGTGGCGGGCCAAGCTCAGACGGGCCTGATGGGCGCTCGCCGCGAGCGGAAGGGAGACGACACCGCCGGTCATCACGCCGGCCACCGCCTGCTCCAGATCGCCGCCGGGCAGCACCACCCGCTCGATGACATCCCGCTGGGTGAGCACCCCCAGGGGGCGCGCACCGACGCCATCAACAATCACGATGCAGCCCACGCGCTCGGCCACCATGCGCGTCAGGGCTTCCTTCACCGGGGCTTCGGGCCCGGCGGCCACCGGCGGGCGGCGCAGCAGGGCCGCCACGCCGGCCGATGGGGTCCGGGCCTGGGAGGCGGCGTCCATCCCGAAGGATGTCATGTTCGTCCGCCCCTGCTCAGTACTTGACGCGGGCGTAGTAGGTCTTCTCCGAAGCTTGCCGGGCCTCGCCCAGGGTCCGGATGCCCATCTCCGCCAGCAGCGGGATCATGCGCAGGAAGACCTCGCCAGTCACGATGGCGTCGCCCATGGCCGTATGCCGGCCCATGATGTTCACCCCCATGCGCTCGCAGATGGCTTCGAGGCGATGGGATTCCTGGGCCGGATGGATGACCGCCGACAGCAGCAGGGTGTCGAGCACGGGCTGGGAGAAGCTGATGCCGGTGCTCCCCTCCTTGAGCTGGAGGAAGCGCATGTCGAAGGCGGCATTGTGGGCCACCAACACGGTGTCTTCGGCGAAGGCATGGAAAGCAGGCAGAACCTTGGCCATGGGGGGCTGACCCACCAGCATTTCGGGGGTGATGCCGTGGATCTTGGTGGAGGCCTCGGGCAGCTCGCGCAAGGGGTCCACCAACTGGTCGAAGGACTCCGACTTGAGCAGCTTGCCATTGACGATGCGCGTGGCACCGATCTGGATGATCTCGTCGCCCTCGGACGGATTGAGGCCCGTGGTCTCGGTGTCGAAGACGGTAAAAGTCAACTCGGACAGCAGGCGGTCATCCAGGGCATGGCTGGCTTCGGTCTGCTTGAACAGGTCGAAATCGTAGTATTCGGGCCGGCTCTCGCCCTTCAGGAAAGTCCCCGCCTCGACCTGTTCCTGGGGCGCGGCGGAAGGCAGCAGCAGGCGGAAGAAGGCCCGGTGCTGGGTTTTCTCGCGTTGCAGCCAGATCTCCCCGTCGTGGCGCTCGATCACGTCGCGCACGGTGAGGGGCGAGCTTTCGCCCGCAAATGTCATGGGTTCAAGCTCCCAGGCCATCACGGTTTCGGTGCTCATGGCCTGCCCCGACCAGATGATGTCCAGATGCGCCAGCCGGCCCGCCGAGGTGAGGCGCAGCCGCACCTCGCGAACCTCGAACTCGTCCGACAGGCGGCTTACCAGATAGCTGATGGCCTGGAGCAGGGAGAAGCTGTCCACCTTCACCCACACGTCCGGGTCCACGTCCTCGATCTTGGTGGGCAGGCTGACTTTCTTTTCGATACGCCGCTGGGCAGCGGCCACCAGGTCGGCCCCCAACATCTCGTCGAGGGGCCAGCGGGTCTTGAGGGAGTCGGCAAAGGCGTTGGCGGTTTCGTCGAGCCGGGCGCTCATGCCCTGCACTTCGTCGCGCACCACGCTCAGGAAGCGCTCCTTCAGCTCGGCGTCCAGGTCGGGGTATTCCAGCATCTCGGCGGCGGCCCGCAGGTTGGCCAGGGACGAGCGGCTGCCC
>JAEUNV010000078.1 GCA_016790385.1 Zoogloea sp. | reverse complement strand
CAGCGCCTGAAAAACCCTGGCTGTCCGAAGCCGAGCCCTTGACCCGCAGCGAAGACTGGAGCGCCCTTGAAGCCCACGCCCGCGCGTGGTCGATCGCGCAGCCCGGGTCGGCGCCGGCGAAGGCCACCCTCGGTCAGGCGTTGTGGCGGCAGCAACGCTTGCCGGAGGCCGAGGCCGCGCTTCGCAGCGCCCTTGATATCGACCGCTTCTTTTTATGGGCATGGATCCACCTCGCCCTTGTGCAGTATTCCCAGAACCAGCCCGAGGCGGCCGAGGGCAGTCTGGCCAAGGCCGACGCCATCTACCCCATGAATGCCGAGACGGCGCTGCGTCGCGCCGAGTGGCTTCGCGGGCAGCGGCGCCCGGAGGAAGCTCATGCCCACGCGAAGGAGGCCGTGCGGCGCGCGCCGGGGCGGGCTGCGGTGTGGCGCCTGCTCGGGCAGGTCGAGGACGAGATGGGGCGTCACCAGGACGCCGCCCGCGCCCTGGCCGCTGCCGCGCGCCTGGGGGATGTGGATGCGCTTGCCCGCGGCCGCCTGGCCGAACTGTATGCCCAGTCGGGCAAGGTAGACGAGGCGAGCCGCCTCTCCGCGGCGGCGGATAGTGGCAAACGGGAGCAGGGGCGTACCCAGCTCGTCCTTGGCCTGGGCGAACTCAAGCGTGGCCGACTGGGACCGGCAGAGGAAGCCATGCGCAAAGCGGTGGCCCTGGCGCCGGATCTGGCGGATGGGTGGTCGGGGTTGGCGGCCGTTCTGATGCGCCTGGGGCGCCCGCTGGAAGCCGAGGCGGCCGTCGAAAAGGCCGTGGCCCTGGCACCGACCCATGCCGAAACGCTGGCCAACAGGGCGGGTATCCGCATGGAGCTGAACAAGCTGCCCGCCGCCATTGAGGATGCGCGGGGAGCGGTTGAGCGGGACCCGAAATCCCTCCATGGTTGGCGCATGCTGAGTCTGGCCTACCTGAAGGCAGGCAAGCCGCGGGAGGCGGCCATGGCTTTCCAGAAGCTCGATGGACTGACGAGCATGACTCCCGATGAACTGGTGTCGTGGGCCGAAGCCATGATCGGCACGGGCAACCCGGATCAGGCGCTGGCCATCCTGCGCAGGGCCGAAGCCGCCGACCCGAAGTTGCTGCGCATGTGCCTCACCACGGCCAAGGCCCTGGGTGCCAAGGGGGACCCGGCCGGCGCCCTGGCCTACGAGGAGCGGGCGCTGGCGATCGACCCGGTGAATGTGCTGGCCTGGAGCGGAAAGGGCTACGCCCTGATGAAGCTGGGGCGACTGGCCGAAGCCATCGAGCCCCTGGAAACGGCGGTGCGACTCGACCCGAACATGGCCAATGCGTGGATCAACCTGGGCGAGGCCCAGCTGCGCAACCGCAACCTGGGGCGCGCCATCCAGTCCCTGGAGAAGGCCCTGACCCTGAGCCCGACGGCCCAGGATGCCCGCTACTATCTGGCCCAGGCCTATCTGGGCGCGCGCCTGCCCCAGAAAGCCCGGGACAACGCCCAGCGCCTGCTGGAGCGGCAACCGGGGGCGGTGCCGGTGATGACCCTGGTGGTGCTGAGCCACCTGATGGAGAACAACATCCAGGCCGCTGGCGACGCCTACCTGCCGCTGCGCGCCCGCTCCCCCGAGGCGGCCCGGCAGCTCCGCGAGCGGGCCATCGCCAGCGGCGTGAGCGCCGCCCGCAACTGGCCCGAGTAAGGCCCGGGCGCTTCCCGCGGCTCAGAGGGTGTGAAGAAGTCGTAGCGAGCGGTTCGAGTTCGCCCCGAGAAGCGCAGCCGTACAAGGGTACGGTGAGCATCGGAGGGGCAAAATCGGGCCGCGCAGTAGATTTATTCACACCCTCTCAGTCGAGCAGGGCGATGGCGGTGGGTGCATCGGCGCCGCTCTCGGCGAGGGCCTCGAACTCATTCACCGCGTTGATCTCGGTGCCCATGGAGATGTTGGTCACCCGTTCGAGGATGATCTCGACCACCACCGGCACACGGAACTCCTCCATCCAGGCGCGGGCCTGGGCAAAGGCGGGCTCGATCTCGTCGGGCAGGCGCACGCGGATGGCCTTGCAGCCCAGGCCTTCCACCACCGTCACATGGTCCACGCCATAGCCTTCGGTCTCGGGGGCGTTGATGTTCGCGAAGGCCAGCTGCACGCAGTAGTCCATGTCGAAGCCGCGCTGGGACTGGCGGATCAGGCCCAGGTAGGCGTTGTTCACCACCACGTGGATGTAAGGCAGCCTGAACTGGGCACCCACGGCCAGCTCTTCGATCATGAACTGGAAGTCGTAGTCGCCGGAGATGGCCACCACCGGGCGGGACGGGTCGGCCGCGCACACCCCGAGGGCGGCCGGGATGGTCCAGCCCAGAGGGCCGGCCTGGCCGCAGTTGATCCAGTGGCGGGGCTTGTACACGTGCAGGAACTGGGCGGCGGCGATCTGCGACAGGCCGATGGTGCTGACGTAGCAGGTGTCCTGGCCGAAGACCTTGTTCATCTCCTCGTACACCCGCTGGGGCTTCATGGGGGTGACGTTGAAGTGGGTCTTGCGCAGCAGGGTGCGCTTGCGCGCCTGGCAGTCGGCGGCCCAGGCCTGGCGGCAGGGCAGCTGGCCGGCGGCCTTCTGCTCGCGGGCCACGGCGATGAGCTGGTCGAGGGCTGCGCCGGCATCCGAGACGATGCCGTAGTCCGGCCCGAAGACCCGGCCGATCTGGGTGGGCTCGATGTCGATGTGCACAAACTTGCGCCCCTCGGTGTACACCTCCACCGAACCGGTGTGGCGGTTGGCCCAGCGGTTGCCGATGCCGATCACAAAGTCGGAGGCCAGCAGCGTGGCGTTGCCGTAGCGGTGGGAGGTCTGCAGCCCGACCATGCCGGCCATCAGGGGGTGATCGTCGGGGATGCAGCCCCAGCCCATCAGGGTGGGGATCACCGGCACGCCGATGAGCTCGGCAAACTCCTGCAGGCGGGCGGCCGCGTCGGCATTGATCACCCCGCCGCCGGCCACGATCAGCGGGCGCTCGGCGGCATTCAGCATGGCCAGGGCCTTCTCGGCCTGGGCACGGGTGGCGGCCGGCTTGTGCAGGGGCAGGGGCGCGTAGGTGTCGATGTCGAACTCGATCTCGGCCATCTGCACGTCGAAGGGCAGGTCGATGAGCACCGGGCCGGGGCGGCCGGAACGCATGATGTGGAAGGCCTGCTGGAAGACGCGGGGCACCAGGGCCGGCTCGCGCACGGTCACGGCCCACTTGGTCACCGGCTTGGCGATGGACTCGATGTCCACCGCCTGGAAGTCTTCCTTGTAGAGCCGCGCCCGGGGCGCCTGGCCGGTGATGCACAGGATGGGGATGGAATCGGCCGAGGCCGAGTACAGGCCGGTGATCATGTCGGTGCCGGCCGGGCCGGAGGTGCCGATGCACACCCC
>JAEUNV010000060.1 GCA_016790385.1 Zoogloea sp. | reverse complement strand
TCCGCCACCGATATCCGCAGCCGCGCCGCCCGCGGCCAGAGCCTGCGTTATTTGCTCCCCCCGCCGGTTCTTGACTATATTTCCCGGCATCAACTCTATTCTTGAATCAATGGACATCAGCCAAACCGAAAGCCTCGTCGTTTCCGCCCTCGAAGACATCAAGGGCAAGGACATCCAGGTCATCAACACCACGCGCCTCACCTCCCTGTTCGAGCGCGTCATCATCGCCAGCGCCGACTCCAACCGCCAGACCCGCGCCTTGGCCCGCAACGTGGCCAACAAGGCCCGCGAAGCCGGCATCCAAGTGCTCAGCATCGAAGGAGAGGACGGCGGTGAGTGGGTGCTGGTGGACCTGGGCGACGTGGTTGTCCATGTCATGCAACCCGCCGTGCGTGCATACTACAACCTGGAAGAGCTGTGGGCCGGCACGGCCTCGCGGGTGTCCCGCCCGGGCGGCGCCGTGGCCCGCAGCGCCTGATCTCCAGCCATCCCCGGCGGCCTGAGCGCCGCCCCTCGCCATGAAACTCCTCCTTGTCGCCGTCGGCACGCGCATGCCCGCGTGGGTCGACACCGGGTTCGACGATTTTGCCAAGCGCATGCCCCGGGAGATGCCCCTCCAGCTTGTCGAGGTGAAGGCCGAGCCCCGCACCACCGGCAAGACCGTGGAGGCCATGATGGCCGCCGAGGCCGCCCGCATCGAAGCCGCCCTGCCGGCCCGCTGCCGGCGCCTGATCCTCGACGAACGCGGGGAGGATCTCACGACCAAAGCCCTGGCCCGGCGCCTGGAACGCTGGCAGGAACGAGGCGAGGACGTGGCCCTGATCATCGGCGGCCCCGACGGGCTCGACCCGGCGCTCAAGTCCACCGCTCACGAGACGATGAGACTATCCAGCCTCACCCTGCCCCACGCCATGGTGAGGGTGATGCTGGCCGAAGCCCTCTACCGGGCCTGGAGCCTTTCCAGAAACCACCCCTATCATCGGGAGTGACATGAATCATCCGCCGATCTACCTCGCCTCCAACAGCCCACGCCGACGCGAGTTGCTCAAGCAGATCCATGTGCCCTTCGAGCCCCTGCTCTTCCGCGGCCCCGGACGCGATGACCACGACATCAACGAGGACGTGCGCCCTGGCGAGGATGCCGTCGCCTACGTGCGCCGGGTGGCCCGGGCCAAGGCCGAAGGCGGCATCAATCGGGTGCACTGGCGCGGCCTGCCCTTGCGTCCGCTGTTGGCGGCAGACACCACCCTCGAACTGGAGGGGGAGATCATCGGCAAACCCGAGCACGGCGAGCATGCCATCTCCATCCTGCGGGAGCTGTCCGGGCGCACCCATCAGGTGCTGACCGCCGTGGTCGTCACCAACGGTGAACGTTTCGCCGAGCGCCTGTCCATCAGCCAGGTGCGCTTCCGACGCCTGGGCGAGGACGAGATCCGCCGCTACGTGGCCACCGGCGAGGCTGCCGACAAGGCGGGTGCCTACGGCATTCAGGGCCGCGCCGCGCTGTTCAT
>JAEUNV010000688.1 GCA_016790385.1 Zoogloea sp. | reverse complement strand
GCTGCCCAGCTGCTCGGCTGCCATGAAGGGCAGGATGGACTGGCTGCCCCGGGGGCTCTCGCCGGTGAAGCTGGCCTGCAGCAGGGCCGCCCGCAGCTCGCCCACGGCGCTGGCGAGCTCGGCCTGCAGGGTGCGGAAAGCTCCCTGGTCGAGGCCCGGCTCGACCCGCAGATGCACCACCGGGGCGCGGGGCGGATCGAGGTCGCTCAAGGCATCGGCCAGGCCGGCGTCCAGGGTCAGCACGTAGGCCAGGCGCCCTTGGCGCAGAGCCTCGTCCACCGCGCCGGGGGCGGCAGGCAGGGGCCTGGCGGTGCCGTGGGCTTTGGCCCAGGTGGCGCTGATGCGCCGGGCCGCGGGGCTGTCCGTGGCGCTGTCGATGGCGTAGGGGAGCTGCCGCAGGGGGGGGGCGTACAGGTTCTGCAGGGCCAGGGACATGATCACGATGAAAGCCGCAGGCATCAGGAACAGGGCCGCCAGGGCATGAGGATCGCGCAGCAGGGCGAGGAGCTCCTTGCGGATCAGGGCGAGCAGCATCATTCGTCCCGCAGCCGGGTGTCGGTCAGGCTCATGAACAGGTGCTCGAGGCTGTGACGCCCGAAGCGGGCGTCGCGGATGCACCCTCCCCTGGCTTCGATGCTGGCCATCGCCGCCACCGGTGAGGCCTCGGCTGCGAGTTCGAGTTTCAGGTACACGCCGGCCGCCTCCAGCCGGCCATCGATCTCGCCGGCCAGGGCCGCCAGAGCCTCGGCGTCGAGGGGTGCTTCGAGTTGCAGCTCGACCTGCCCCCGGGCCTGGGCCAGGAGTTCCGTCAGGCTGCCCTGGCGGAGCACGCGTCCGTGATCGACGATCACCACCCGATCAGCGATGGCTTCGATCTCTTCCATGTAATGGCTGGCGTAGATCACCGCCATGCCCGAGGCCGCCAGGGCACGCACGGTGTCCAGCAGGAAGGCCCGCGACTGGGGGTCGACGCCCACCGTCGGCTCGTCGAGCACCAGCAGCTCGGGGGTGGGCAGCAGGGCGATGGCCAGGTTGAGCCGGCGCTTGAGCCCGCCGGAGAGATGCTCGGCGCGGGTGCCGGCAAAGTCCTCCATGCGGGTGGCGGCGAGGGTCCGGGCGATGGCCTGCCGGGCCTCAGTGCCGGACAGGCGGCTGGCGGCGGCGAAACAGCGCAGGTTTTCGGCCACGCTCAGCATGGGATAGAAGGCGAAGTCCTGGGGTGCGATGGCGATGCTGCCGGGCGCGCGCCGGCGAAGCTCGGCGAGGGCCTCACCGTCCACCTCGATCTGCCCTGCCGCAGGCTGGAGCAGCCCGGCCAGGTGGGCCACCAGGGTGGACTTGCCGGCCCCGTTGGGCCCGAGGAGGCCGAGGATCTCACCACGCCGGGCTTCCAGGCTGAAATCCACGAGGGCCTGCGTCGTCGCTGCCGGATAGCGATAGTGGAGCCCGCGGACCTGCAACATCAGGACACCGTGGCCTTGAGCTCGGCAAAGAAGCCCTTCTCGGCTGCCGCCAGGGCGAAAAGGTGCTCGGCCAGGGCCGGCGGATCAAAGGAGTCGCGCCCTTTCACCATACGTGCGGCCGCCAAAGCAAAGGCCCGCCAGGCATCGCCGATGTCCATCAGGCGCTCGGCAAACTCGCCGAGGGCCGGGCGCTCCGCCGGCCGGGCGGCCTCCTGCAGGAAGGCCGCGTAGAGAAAGCGGAAGCCGGCACCACCGGTGCCGATCTCCTCCTGCATGCGCACGATGTGTCCCACCAGCCGCAGGCTGTCCGGCCTGCTGCGATCCATCCTGCCCAGGCTGCGGGCCAGCCCGCGAATGCCGCCTGCGCCGAAGATGGGCAGCGGCGCCAGCATGCTCCAGGCTACCCGGTGGATGGCCTGGCGGATCGCCTTTGGTGCGATGTCGCGCCCGGGTACCGCGGTGGGAAAGTACAGGGTGCCCTTTGGGGCGAGCATGCCCTTGGCAAAGCGGGCACGGTTGAGGTCGTCCCGGTGACAGCGCACCGGGTGCTCACCCACCGGATCGCTGATCAGGTATTCGTCCCCTTCCCGCCCGTAAACCACCAGGTTGTGGGCGTTGAAGTGAAAGCGCATGTCTTCAGGAAAATAGGGCAGCCAGTAGACTGAAGTCTGCAGGCCCACCACCTGCCCCTGATCGAGCAGCGCATCCAGGCGCGCCTCACCGGCGGCCATGCTGGAAAAGCGTTCGATCCGGAAATGCACGCCCAAGGACTTGCGCACCCCCCGGATGATCGCCCTGGGCGGTACCCGGTAGGCGATCAGCGGCATCTCCTGGATGCGCACGAAGGGCAGATAAGCGAAGCTCAGGCCGCCGCCGAGACCAAAGGCCATGGGTTCGCCGATGGGGAGCCCGTGGTGGTTGAGGAGATTGGCAACCGTGCCGCTTTCACAATGGGCGGCGTGGCGATGCTTGAATTCCGCGCTCATGGCAGGGCCCGCAGTGTTTCTGGGGAAACGCCCAAGGCGGCGGCATAGCGGCTCAGCTGCTTTGGTGACAGCCGGGCAAACACGGCCGGGCGGAAATGGCGGCGAATGCGCCAGCGCCACACCCCGCAGCTCTGGGCGAAAGTGGCGATGTCCATGCGGCGGGCGTACATCCAGTATTCAAGGGGCGACGACAGGCCGGCCAGAACCCGGGCCCGGGCCGCCTTGGCATAGGCATCGAAGACATCGACAGCCTGGAGAGTGACGATCTCTTCGGCCTCCCAGCCGGCGGACTCCACCGCGACGATCGCCCCGCCCGCCCCCCGCGCATACACGGCCTTCCGATGGCCGCCGAGGGTGGCGTTGCCATCCTGGGGCACATCCTGCACATCCATCAGACCGCCTCCAGAAACACGAAACCGCTGGAGAAGCGCCCGCTTTCCGGCACGTAGAGCAGGACCTTCTGGCCCGGGCGGATGCGCCCGGAGCGCATCAGCTCGTCAAGCATGATGTAGGGCGACGCGGAGCCCGTGTTGCCCTTGTCCACCAGGTTGGTGAACCACCGGGACGTGGGGATGGGGAAGCCGATGTCCGCCAGGGTGCGTTCGAGGACGGGGGCGAAATACAGGGAAGAGATGTGGGGCAGAAACCAGTCCACGTCCTCAGGGCGGAGGCCGTGGCGGGCCTGGAGGGCGTGGATGGGATCGGTGAGGGTGACCGGGGCGACGTGTTCGTTGAGGAGCCGGACATCCTGTTTGAGCGAGAAAATGGAGCGGGAGGCCCAGTCGGTCACCGGGAAGCGCACCCACCCGCGCAGGCCGCCGTCGGACTCCTTCTCGGCGCCGGCGTACATGCAGGCGGGCAGCCGGTGGGCGTTGGAAAACAGCTCGATCCAGCACACCCGGAGGGAAACCTGCCCCGGACGGGGCGTTGGCTCCAGAAGCAGGGCCCCTGCCCCATCGGACAGCATCCAGCGCAGGAACTCCTTGTCGAAGGCGATCTCGGGGCGCGCCTCCAACTCCCGCGCCAGGTGTTCGCTCTCGGCCTCGAAATGGCTCGCCCGCATGACCGGCGAGACCAGCTCGGAACCCGTGGCGATGGCACGCCGGGCACTGCGCGAGGCCACACTCATGGCAGCGTACTTGAGGGCGGCGGTACCCGACAGGCAGATGCCTGCCAGGGACACTACTTCCAGCTGGGGCCAGCCCAGCTCGCCATGGACCATCACCCCGTGTCCAGGGATGAGCTGGTCGGCATGGGAGGTACCGGTGGCCAGGCAATCCACCGGCCCCACATCGCCAAGGGCGCGGATGGCCTCTGCGGTGAGCCGGGCGTGGGTCATCACCGGCTCGCGGGTGACGGGGTCAAGGGCGTAGTGGCGGGTCTTGATGCCGTTATTGCGCAGCACGATGCGCCGCGCCCGGGAGGGCTTGCCGCCGACCATGCCGAGGATGGACTCGATACGTTCGTTGGGAACCGGCTCCAGGGGCAGGTAGGCGGCAGATCCGGTGATGAAGACGTCAGAAATCATAGTGGGCAAGGCGTTCAAGGCCGGAGCCCGAGGGCTGCTCGTAGGATGCCTTCACTGCGTCGAGACGGCGACGCAGGAAGGGGCGCAAAAAAGCCTGTAGGGCAAGAGAAACCGGGACCACCGTAAGAATAATGACCACCAGGAAGATCAGGTACAAGGCCAGCAAGGGCAAGCGCTGCCAGGCGCCGGGCCGGCCGGCCCGGTGCAGCAGCGTACCCCAGACACGGAAACTGCGGCTGCCGGCCCTTTCGCTGACGAGCAGCTCGGGGCGTGCCTCTACGGCGCCAAGCCCGGCCAGCAGCGGCGCCGTACCCTGCTCCCGGTCATCCAGCAGGGCGTCGCGCAGTGCCCGACCAAAGCGGATACTGCGCCGGATGTCGTCCTCGGCCACGCCGGCGGGTGGTAGCCCGGGCACCGGCTTGCGGCGCCCGGTGAGCAACCACAGGGGCGTGGTGAGCAGGGTGGCAAGGGTGGGCGCACGGTCGGTGAGCACCACATTGTCCAGGTGCCGGGCGCCGAACTCCGTCAGGCGTGCACGGACCCGGTCGTGGGACATCATCCACATGTTGCTACAGGCCACCACAGTGACCACCGGCTTGTTGCGCAGCAGGCGCGCGCCCTCGTCGCTCAGGAGAAAGGCTGCTACGGGCTGGCTGGGAGCGAGAAACCAAACCTGGTAAAACAGCACGATCAGGTCATAAGACTCGTCAACAGGGAGCTCAAGGGGAGCGATCTCACCTGGCCGCATCAACGCCGACTCGGGAAAGGCGTCGAGAAAGCGGAAGAACGGCCATGGAAACGGAAACGCAGCCCGCGGGCGGAGCCGCACCTCCCGTAAAGCGATGCGAGGCTCGGCCACCAGGGGTTCAATCAGGCGCCCTGCAATGGCGGACAGCTGGCCCGTTTGTGTGTAAACAACGACCAGCGCACGCTTTGTGGGCCCATCAGCAGCGTGATGCGATTCGTTCGACACTGGGGAGATATGATGGCGCGTTTCAATAGGCGCATTCTATTGCTTGGGCATGTCGCCCGGCAATCTCACCGACACGCTATCGCGCCCTGGCAATACGGCGCCTCCGCGGAGGGGCGGGCGGCGCCGTTGTCAGGGACTATCGATCAAGCCTTCGAAAACATGATCTTGCCGTTATCACATTCCACCCGAATCGTATCCTTGGCGGCAAAATGCCCTTCCAGGATGCGCTTGGCCAACGGGTTTTCCACCTGCTCCTGGATGGCACGCTTGAGCGGGCGGGCGCCGAAGACCGGGTCGAAGCCGGCGCGGGCCAGCTCGGTGAGCGCGGCATCGCTGGCCTCCAGACGCATGTCGAGCTTGGCCAGGCGCTTCTCGAGATAGCCGAGCTGGATTCGGGCGATGGAAGCGATGTTCTTCTCGTCGAGGGCGTGGAAGACCACCACCTCGTCGATGCGGTTGATGAACTCGGGCCGAAAGTAGGTCTTTACCTCGCCCATCACCGCCAGCTTGATGATCTGGTAATCATCGCCGGACATCTGCTGGATCATCTGGCTGCCCAGGTTGCTGGTCATCACGATCACGGTGTTCTTGAAGTCCACCGTGCGGCCCTGCCCGTCGGTCATGCGGCCGTCGTCGAGCACCTGCAGCAGCACGTTGAAGACGTCCGGGTGAGCCTTCTCCACCTCGTCGAAGAGGATCACCGAGTAGGGCTTGCGACGCACCTGTTCAGTCAGGTAGCCGCCCTCCTCGTAGCCCACGTAGCCCGGGGGCGCA
>JAEUNV010000669.1 GCA_016790385.1 Zoogloea sp. | reverse complement strand
GCGCGCATCGAGTGGCTGCAGGGGGCCTTCGATGCGGGTTAGGGGTGGACTCAGGCTGATCCTGGCCGTCGCCCTGCTGATCAGCCCGCCGGCCCCGGCCCAGACTGTCCGGGTGCTGGTGCAGAGCTCGCCCCTGGCCGGCTTCCAGTATTACGGCGGCAAGATACTGTGGGACGAGATGCGCGAGGGCGACCGCCTGGCCCTGATCCGCGAGCCGGACAACTCCCATGATCCCCATGCGATACGCGTGGAGTGGCGCGGCGAGAAGCTCGGCTACCTGCCCCGGGCCGAGAACCGGGACGTGGCGCAGGCCATGGACCGGGGCACCCCGGTGAGCGGGCGCATCGGCCGCCTGGTGGCACACCCCAACCCCTGGAAACGCCTGCGGGTGGACGTGCTGGTGGGTTTGTAAGCGGATCTCTCTCACCCGGCGGGCGCAGCGGGCGGAATGCTAGAATCGGGGGCACTTTCCCCGGAGTTCGTGATGGATCTTGTTGCCCGCATTGCCCAGCAGTTTACCGACAGTGCCCAGACCAAGCTGGCGTCCCTGGAGTTCATGGCCGAACCCATCGCCGCCGCCATCGAGGCCATGACCCACAGCCTGATGGCCAACGGCAAGATCCTGGCCTGTGGCAACGGGGGGTCTGCCGCCGACGCCCAGCACTTTGCCGCCGAGCTGCTCAACCGTTTCGAGATGGAACGTCCGCCCCTGGCCGGCATCGCCCTGACCACCGACAGCTCCACCCTCACCTCCATCGCCAACGACTACGACTTCACCCAGATCTTCTCCAAGCAGGTGCGCGCCCTGGGCCAGCCCGGCGACGTGCTGCTGGCCATCTCCACCAGCGGCAACTCCCCCAACGTGATCGAGGCCATCCATGCCGCCCACGAGCGCGAGATGCGCGTGGTGGCCCTGACCGGCAAGGGCGGTGGCGCCATGGCGGAACTCCTTGGCCCCGATGACATCCATCTCTGCGTTCCCTCCGATCGCTCGGCCCGCATCCAGGAGGTCCATCTGATCACCCTGCATTGCCTGTGCGACGGCATTGACTGTCTCTTTCTCGGAATCGAAGAATGAAATCCATCCGCAAGACTCTCGCCTGGACGGCCCTCGCCATCGGCACTCTGACCGCAGCCCAGGGCTGCATTCCCGTCATCGTCGGTGGCACCGGTGCCGCCGTCGCCATGGCCACCGACCGGCGCAGCTCCGGCGCCTACGTGGAAGACGAAAGCATCGAGTGGAAGGCCAGCAAGCGCATCAATGAGCACCTTGGCGACAAGGTGCATGCCAACGCCACGTCCTTCAACCGCAAGCTGCTGCTCACCGGCGAGGCCTTCAACGAGGCTAGCCGTGAGGAGGCAGGGCGCATCGCCGCCGCCGTGGAGAACGTGAAGGAGGTGGTCAATGAATTGCGCGTGGCACCCACCAGCTCCATCTCGGCCCGTGGCAACGACAGCTACATCAGTTCCAAGGTGAAGGCCCGTTTCGTGGACCAGAAAGACTTCCGCATCCAGCAGGTCAAGGTGACGACGGAAGCCGGCACGGTCTTCCTGATGGGCCTCGTGACCGAAAAGGAGGGCAACGCCGCCACGGAGGTGGCGCGTACCACCAACGGGGTCCAAAAGGTGGTGCGCGTTTTTGAGCACATCTCTGAAGAAGAGGCCCGGCGACTGGACAACATCACCGGCTCATCCACCAAGTAACCCTTTCCAGAGACACCACATGAACCGTCGTGACGCCCTTTTCGCCACCGGCGCGCTGCTTTCCGCCGGCCTGGCCTCCGCTGCGGCTGACCACAGCCACCACCATCACGAGGGAGCCCACCCCTGGCAGGCGGTGCTCGACACCGCCGGCATCTGTATCGAAAAGGGTGAGGTGTGCCTCACCCACACCATCATGCTGCTCGGCGAAGGCGACAAATCCATGGCCGCCTGCGCCGGCAGCGTGCGCGAGATGCTGGCCTCCTGCCGCGCCCTGATCACCCTGGCAAGTGCCGAATCAAAGTTCGCCCCCAAGCTCGCCGCCCTGTGCGTGGACGTGTGCAAAGCCTGTGAAGCCGAGTGCAAGAAGCACGCCGACAAGCACAAGGCGTGCAAGGAATGCATGGAGAGTTGTGCCGAGTGCGCCAAGGCCTGTAAGGCCAAGGTCGCCTGAATATCTGTTGTAGGCCTTCGTCAGCCGCCCGGCTGGCGGGGGCTTATGCTCAGCTCGGCAAAGCCGGTGCCCAGATCCGGCTCACGCATGAAGCTCCAGTCGGGCAACATGCCCAGCAGCACCTCAGCCGTGGTGCGGATGGTGCATCCGTAGGCCAGATGCCCTCCCAGCACCTCACCCGTGGCCGTCGCCAGGGCGGCATGCAGGTGCGATCCATTGGCGGCAATGCTTCCCGACAGGCTCAGCAGTTCGAGCTTTCCCGTCAGCACGTCCACCTCTTCTTCGCCAGCCCTGCGTAAATGAGCCCGGTCCAGGCTGCCGATGCCGGCCACCACGAAGGCGGCCGAAAAGCCCTCGGCAAAGACAATGCACTCCAGCGCCCGGCGCAGATCCTGCCCCGGGGTGAGACGCAAAGGCCGCATGTCCATTCCGCACCTCCGATCCAGCCCATAGGGCCACTCCACCACGCCCGGATTCAAACCCCGGCGTCTTTCAGAAAGCGCTGCCGCTCGGCGTCCTTGTCCAGATGACTGGCCAGCGCCCGGCACAAGGTGGGTACGCTGTTGGCGGTACGCGACTCGCGCCGCACCAGCACCTTTG
>JAEUNV010000653.1 GCA_016790385.1 Zoogloea sp. | reverse complement strand
CGCTCGAAGCGGGCCACGGCAGCGAGGGGGATGCCCTTGGCCTCAAGCTTCTTGAGCAGCGCCGGGGTGGGCTGACCGTCGGCGGTCAGCGCCACGGACACCGGCATGATCTTCTCGGTCACATCCTTGGCGGCAGCCTCGGCAAGCACGTTCGAGATCGTCACCGCCAGGCGACGGGGCGTGGCAAACCAGCGGAAGGCACCATCGGTGGCCGCCAGCCCGCGGGCGCGCAGGCCGGCAACGATGCCGTTGGAGAAGGCCAGGCCCAGCTTGGGCAGGGCCTTGGGTGGGAGCTCTTCGGTCAGCAGTTCTACGAGCAGGGTCGCGTTGGTCATCACGCGGCCTCCTTTTTCAGCATCGGAAAGCCCAGGGCTTCTCGGGAGTTGTAATAGGCCTGGGCCACTTCGCGGGCCAGCGCACGCACGCGGCCGATGTAGGCGGCACGCTCGGTCACCGAGATGGCCCCGCGCGCATCAAGCAGATTGAAAGTGTGGGAGCACTTCATGACCATTTCGAACGCCGGCAGCACCAGCGGTACGGCCATCAGGCGCTTGGCCTCGGCCTCGTACTCGCCGAACAGGCGGAACAGCCAATCGACGTTGGAATGCTCGAAGTTATAGGTGGACTGCTCCACCTCGTTCTGGTGATAGACGTTGCCGTAGGTCACCGGCGTGCCATCGGGCCCGACGGACCACACCAGGTCGTAGACGTTTTCCACCCCCTGGAGATACATGGCCAGACGCTCAAGGCCGTAGGTGATCTCACCCAGCACAGGCTTGCAGCTGAGGGAACCCACTTCCTGAAAGTAGGTGAACTGGGTGACTTCCATGCCATCCAGCCAGACTTCCCAGCCCAGGCCCCAGGCCCCCAGGGTGGGCGACTCCCAGTCGTCCTCGACAAAGCGGATGTCGTGGGCGTTCGGGTCGATGCCCAGGGCCCGCAGGCTGTCGATGTATAGCTCCTGGATATTCACCGGCGACGGCTTGAGCACCACCTGGTACTGGTAATAGTGCTGCAGGCGGTTGGGGTTTTCGCCGTAACGGCCATCCTTGGGGCGACGGGAAGGCTGCACGTAGGCGGCGTTCCAGTGCTCGGGCCCGATCGCCCGCAGGAAGGTGGCGGTGTGGAAGGTGCCCGCGCCGACCTCGATGTCGTAGGGCTGGAGCAGGGTACAGCCGTGCTCGGCCCAGAAGTTCGAGAGGCGCAGGATGATCTGCTGGAAAGTCGGTTTTTGGACAGACATGGATGCTCCGCGGCACAAGCCGCGCGGAATTGGGCAAAACGCGGATTTTACTGGGTTTCCACTGACAGGGAATGCCTGATGGCACACCCGCGGCAACGGACGCATCCCGCGTGCCCTTGTTGGCGTATCAAGAATTTGCACGCCGCACCGTAATTTGCAGAACCAAACAAGCCTGCACCATGAAGGTAGCGCCTTCGGAAGTCCGGCCACATGCGGGCAGGAAAACAAAAAGGATCCCACCATGAATCTCGAAAAAATGCGTGTCACCGCGCGCATACGTCTTCTGGTCGCCCTCGCCCTGATCGGCCTGATCGTCCTCTGTGCCGCCAGCCTTCTCAGACTGCACAGCGGCATGATGGAAGATCGCAAGCTCCAGACACGGAATCTGGTTGAAAACAGCCTTGGCGTCATCCAGCACTTTCACAAGCTGAGCCAGGAGGGCGCCATGAGTGAAAGTGACGCCAGAAAGGCCGCCGTCGAAACGCTCCGCAGCATGCGTTACGACAAGACAAATTATCTTTTCATGGTCAACCAGAACCACTAGTACGTTCTGAATCCGCCCCGCCCCGAGCGTGAAGGCACGGACGCCAGCAGCCTGAAGGACGCCAACGGAAAGAACATCATCGTTGAAGTCGTCAAGGCGGCAAGCGCCGGCGGTGGATTCGTGGATTATTGGTTCCCCAAGGCTGGCGAGACTGAGCCGCAGCCCAAGCTGTCCTACGCCGCCCCCTTCGCGCCGTGGGGCTGGATACTCGGAACCGGCATCTACGTGGATGACGTGGAACGCGAGTTCCGCAGCAGCGCAGTGATGCTGGGTGGCATCTCGGCGGTCATGCTGACCGTTCTGGGTCTGCTCGGCTGGCGGATCGGCGTCAGCGTCACCACCCAGTTGGGCGGCGAACCGCGTCAGGCCACGGAGGTCATGCAGCAGGCTGCGGCCGGCGACCTCACGGTGGCGGTGGGCGAAGCGCGCGAGGGGTCGATGCTGAGGGCACTCTCGAACATGGTGGGCGCCCTGCGCGCGATGATGGGCGAGATCAACAGCGGAGCCAACCAACTGGTTGGCAATGCCGACCACATCAGTCGGGTATCCCGCGAGGTCGCCGACGCAGCGGTTCGTCAGTCTGATGCAACGGCGGCCATGGCCACCGCGATGCAGGAACTGACCGTCAGCTCCAGCAATATTTCGTCCAGTGCCCTGAAGACGGAGGAGAACTCCCAGGAGGCCATGCGCCTTGCCGCCGAAGGAAGCGAGCGCGTGGGCCAGGCTTCCGAAGCGATCCGCAAGATGTCCGAAACCGTGACGGGCGCCTCGGGCCGCATCCTTGCCCTGGAAGAACGCATCGGACAGGTGTCTTCCATTGCCAACGTCATCAAGGAGATTGCCGGACAGACGAACCTGCTTGCGCTCAACGCCGCCATCGAAGCGGCCCGGGCCGGAGAGCAGGGCCGCGGCTTCGCCATGGTCGCCGACGAAGTGCGCAAGCTTGCCGAGCGCACGTCATCCGCCACCACCGAGATCGAACAGATGATCTCCGGCATCCAGAGCGACACCAGCAGCGCCGTCAATGCCATGAATGCCGCCCTGCCCGATGTCGATCTCGGCGTATCACTTGCAGCTTCGGCAGCCGAAGCGCTACAGGCCATCGAATCCGGCGCGCGTCAGACGCTCGAACGGGTCCGGGAAATCGCCGACCCCACCCGCGAACAGAGCACGGCCAGCACGTCCATCGCCCAGCGCGTCGAAGAGATCTCGAACATGGTGGAAAGCACCTCGGAGAGTATCCGCGGTGCCGCCGACGCCGCTGTCGGCCTGGAGCGTATTGCCGTCAGTCTGAAGGACCAGATCGCGCGCTTCCGGGTATGAACCAAGGCCCGGCGGTCTTCGCCGCACCGGCAAGCATCATGCGGAAGGGGGCCTCACGGCCCCCTTCTTTGTTCACCGGGACACGCTGCTTCTCAGGCTTCGACCTTAGGCAGAGCGGCCAGAGCAAGCGCCAGGGCCTGCTCGTCGTAAGGCTGGTCGGTCAGCTTGCCCGACAGGTAGTTGGTGTAGGAAGTCATGTCGAAGTGGCCGTGGCCCGACAGGCAGAACAGGATGGTCTCACTCTTGCCTTCCGCCTTGCAGCGCAGGGCCTCGTCAATGGCTCCGCGGATGGCATGGGTGGATTCCGGCGCCGGCACGATGCCCTCGCTACGCGCGAACATCACACCGGCCTCGAAACAGGCGGTCTGATGCACGCCCCTGGCCTCGATCAGGCCGAGCTGCTTCACATGGCTGACCAGTGGCGCCATGCCGTGGTAACGCAGACCGCCGGCGTGCAGGCCCGGCGGCGTGAAATCGCTGCCCAGGGTGTGCATCTTGACCAGCGGGGTCAGGTGGGCGGTATCACCAAAGTCGTAGGCGTACTTGCCGCGACTGAGGGACGGACAGGCCGACGGCTCCACGGCCACGATGCGGCGCTTCCTGGCTTTGGGCCCGCCGCGCAGTTGCAGGCCGATGAAGGGAAAGGCGATGCCGGCGAAGTTGGAGCCACCGCCCACGCAGCCCACCACCACGTCCGGGTCGTCGCCCGCCATCTCCATCTGCAGGATGGCCTCTTCGCCCACGATGGTCTGGTGCAACAGCACGTGGTTGAGCACCGAGCCCAGCGCGTACTTGGTGTCGTC
>JAEUNV010000652.1 GCA_016790385.1 Zoogloea sp. | reverse complement strand
CCCCCGACAAGGGCCACCACCTCGCCGGAAGGGATGGCCAGATCGATGCCGCGATGGACCCACTGCTTGCCGAAGCGGGTGGACACGCCTTTCAATTCGACAGGAAAAGTACTCATCCGTAAGGCAGACCAAGCGATCGGGTGGCAATGGCGAAGACCGCATCCACCAGGATCACGACCGTAATGGAGGCCACGACCGAGGCGGTCGTGTTGGCCGACAGGCTTTCCGTATTGGGCCGCACACGCAGGCCGAAGTAACACGCCACCAGGGCAATCAGGAGGCCGAACACCGCCCCTTTGCCCAGGCCGATGACAAGATTGGTTGCCGGCACCGCGCGCGGCAGGGCATTCAGGAAGTAGTCGAAGCTCATGCCCAATTGCATATAGGCAGAGACCATCCCACCCAGGATCGCCACGGCCGACCCCCACAGGGTCAGCAGGGGCATCGCCAGTGTGAGAGCAACGACCTTGGGCAGCACCAGGCGGACGTGGCGGGAAATGCCCATGGCCGTCAGGGCGTCGATCTCCTCGGTCACCCGCATCACCCCGAGCTGCGCCGTCATGGCCGAGCCCGAGCGGCCGGCTACCAGCACCGATACCAGCACCGGCCCAAGCTCCCGGATGATGCCAAGGCCGAGGATGTTGACGATAAACATGTCGGCCCCGAAAGCACGCAATTGCAGCGCCGACAGGTACGACAACACCACGCCGATCAGAAATCCGACCAGGGCCGTCACCGGCATGGCCCGCACCCCGACCTTGTAGAAGTTGGCCGAGATCTCCCGTAGTGGCCAGTGATCGCGCCGCCGCAGCAGGCTGACCAGTGCGATCAATATGTGCCCGACCAGGGCGACAAAGCCAAGTAGGTGATGCAGGGCCGCATGCACGCCCCGCCCCAGCTGCGCGGTGCCATCAAGAAAGCGATAACCGGGTTCGGGCGGAAGATCGTGCTCGGGAAGGGCCTCGGCCCTCGCCAGCACGGGTACCAGCGCATCGGGGAGATCCAGGTCGGAAGGGCGCCGCCGCCCCCAGTGACGCCACAACAGTACTGCGCCGAAGCTGTCCAGGCGGGTGACACCCGCCAGATTCCAGGTGCCTCCAGGCGGAGCCATGGCAAGCTCGCGCTGTAGGTCGTCGGGCAAGGGGCAGAGCCTCTGCAAAGTCCAGTCGCCGAACAAGGCAACCCGAACTCCACCACCGCCGGCGTCGATCCGGATGGCCGGCAGCGGACGTTCCGACGGCATCGCGGTCCGTCCTCAGGTCACTGCCTGACTGCGCGCCGAAGCCCGTTCAAGGCGGACCTTCAGCGGCAGCCCGATGGCCTGCCACTGGCGTTCCTCCTCCTCCAGTGCCGCCGCCGTGAGGGGCAGGTTGCGCAACCACTCGGCATCGGCCACCACCACATGGCCACGCCCGTCCCGCCGCAGACGCAGGGGCGGCACACCCCGGCCATCACGGGCACGATGCACGACGGCAGCCAGACGCAGGCACAGGATCAGGCGCCACTCGGGGCTGTCCGGCTCAAGAGCGCTGACCCGGGCCAGCTTGCCCCGGTGGGCCAGCACCATGCGCGCCAGACGCCCCTGGTCCATCCTCGAAAAGCCCGGCATGTCGGCATTACCGAGAATGTAGGCGCTGTGCTTGTGATAGCTGGAGTGGGCCACCGACACACCGATCTCATGGAGTTGTGCTGCCCAGGCCAGGAAGCGCCTATCCACGTTCTCCTCATCCGCCGTTCCAGGGTCGAGCTGGAGCAGGAAGGCCCTCGCCGTCTCGGCCACCTGGCGGGCATGGGCTGCATCCACCCCGTAGCGTTCCACAAAGGCCGCCACGGTGGCATCGCGCAGATCGTGGTGGTGGTAGCGCCCGAGCAGGTCGTACAACACGCCCAGCCGCAATGCGCCTTCCGAGAAGGTCATGCGTTCGAGACCAAACTCCTCGAAGACCGCCCACATGATGGCAAAGCCGCCGGTCAGCACCGGCAGTCGGTCGGGGCGCAGACCTTCAAGTTGCAGACTGTTGACGTTGCCCGCCTTCAACATCAGGGCGCGCAGCCGCTCCAGGCCACTGCGGGTGATCCCCCCATCGGACAGGCCATTGAGTTCAAGGATGTCCACAAGGGCCTTGGCCGAGCCGCTGGAACCGACGGCTTCTTCCCAGCCGATCTCCCGATAGGCGTGGGAGATCGTCTGGATTTCCTTCAACGCGGCCAACTCGGCGTCGCGCAAGCCCCGCTTATCCACCCGCCCGTCGGGAAAGTGCCTGAGCGAAAAACTCACACAGCCCATGTACAGGGATTCCAGGGCAATGGGCTGAAAACTCTTGCCGATCACGAATTCGGTGGAGCCGCCCCCAATGTCCACCACCAGCTGCTGGCGATGGGGGTTGGGCAGGGTGTGGGCGACACCAACATAGATGAGGCGGGCCTCTTCCCGACCCGCGATGACCTCGATGGGAAATCCCAGGGCGGCCTCGGCCTGCACCAGAAAGTGAGCGGCATTCTTGGCCACCCGCAGGGTATTGGTTGCCACCGCACGCACCGCGTCCGGCGAATAGTCACGCAGGCGCTCGTTGAAACAGCGCAACGCACTGATACCGCGAAACTGGGACGCCGCATCGAGCATGCGATCGGGCGACAGGCCGGCGGCAAGGCGGACCGACTCCTTGATACCATCGAGGGGATAGATCTGGTCATTGACGATCCGCCCGACCTGCAGGCGGAAACTGTTGGAGCCTAGATCGATGGCTGCAATCAATTCGCGGTTCATGAATCGCACACAGAATGCGCCCGGGGCGCCAAGGCCCGGAATTCTAGCACCGGGGACGTACCGGGCCATGCGAATCCGTCCTGTCGTGCCGCCGTCATTCAACTGCAACACAAACGTCACATACTAAAACTAAAAAAACAACCTGGACGATCACGAGGAAGAAGCATGCACCGCACTCAGCCCGACCGCCAATTCAGCTCAGACCACTTCATCAACCGGGAGTTGTCCCTGCTGCAGTTCCAGCGTCGGGTACTGGCCCAGGCGGCGGACCCGTCGGTCCCGCTGCTGGAGCGTCTCCGGTTTCTGTGCATCGTGTCGAGCAATCTCGACGAGTTCTTTGAAGTGCGGGTCGCCGGCGTAAAGGAGCAGCAGCGCCTGGGCAGCCTCGCCCTGACCACCGACGGGCTCGCCCCCGCCGAACTGCAATCCCGCATCAGCCGCGAAGTCCACAGCCTGATCTCCGATCAGTACAACCTGCTCAACAACACCATCCTCCCCGCGCTGGCGGCGGAGGGCATCGTCTTCCTGCGCCGCTCGGTCTGGACCGACGCCCAGCACCTGTGGGCCCGGGACTATTTCATCCGCGAGGTGATGCCTGTCCTCACGCCCATCGGCCTGGACCCTGCCCACCCCTTTCCGCGGGTACTCAACAAGAGCCTCAACTTTGCCGTCGAGCTGGAAGGCCGCGACGCCTTCGGGCGCAATTCCGGCGCCGCCATCGTGCAGGCTCCGCGCGCCCTGCCCCGCGTGATCCGCCTGCCCCGGGAACTCACCGGGGTCGACCACGGTTTCGTGTTCCTGTCGTCCATGCTGCACGCCCATGTGGGTGAATTGTTCGAGGGCATGAACGTGCTCGGCTGCTATCAGTTCCGGGTCACCCGCAACTCCGACATGTTCGTGGACGAGGAAGAAGTCAAGGATCTGCGCGCCACCCTGAAGGGCGAATTGCAGCAGCGTCACTACGGAGACGCCGTCCGGCTGGAGATCGCGGACAACTGCTCTGAAGCCATGGCCAGCTTTCTGATGACCCAGTTCGGCCTGGTCCGGGAAGACGTCTATCGGGTTCCAGGCATGGTCAATCCGGTGCGCCTCAATCAGGTTCCCGACTGGGTCGAACGGCCCGACCTCAAGTACCGCCCTTTCCGCCCGGCACGTCCGAAGGGGCTCGAGAAGCAGGAGAACATCTTCCGCGCCATCCGTCGTCAGGACATTCTGCTCCATCACCCCTTCCAGAGCTTCGAACCGGTCATCGAACTGCTCAAGGCCGCCGCCGACGATGCCGACGTGGTCGCCGTCAAGATGACGGTCTATCGCACCGGCACCGACTCGGTACTGATGGAACACCTGGTGCGGGCCGCCCAGAAGGGCAAGGAGGTCACCGTGGTGCTTGAACTGATGGCGCGCTTTGACGAAGAGGCCAACATCAGCTGGGCCGCCCGCCTTGAAGAAGTCGGCGCTCATGTGGTCTATGGCGTGTTCGGCTACAAGACGCACGCCAAGATGCTTCTCCTGGTCCGTCGCGAGGAAGGCACCTTGCGTCGCTACGCCCATCTGGGCACTGGCAACTACCATCCCCGCACCACCCGCTTCTATACCGATTTCGGCCTTCTCACCGCCAACGAGGAAATCGGAGCCGACGTGGCCGAGGTCTTCAAGCAGCTCACCGGCCTTGGCCAGGCGGGCCGTCTGCGCCACCTGTGGCAAGCCCCATTTACCCTGCAACCCAATGTGGTCCAGGCCATCAAGGACGAGGCCGAAATCGCACGCGCCGGTCGCAAGGGCCGCATCATCGTCAAGGTCAACGCCCTCCTTGAACCTCAAACCATCGAGGCGCTTTACGAAGCATCCCAGGCCGGCGTGGAGATTGACGTCATCGCCCGTAGCGTGTGCGCCCTGAAACCGGGGGTGGTCGGCCTGTCCGAAAACATCCGGGTCCGCTCGGTGGTCGGACGTTTTCTTGAACACCACCGGATCTTCTACTTTGGAGCCGACGGGGCGGACAAGCTCTACCTCTCGAGCGCCGACTGGATGGAACGCAACTTCTTCAAGCGCATCGAAGTGGCCTTCCCCATCCTCGACCCGAAAGTGAAACGACGTGTAATGAAGGAGGGCCTGCGCCCCTACCTGGGCGACAACTGCCAAGCCTGGGAACTGGCCAGCGACAACCAGTATCGCCGCAAGAATCCGCGCACCACGCGACGTTCGGCCCAGGAGATCCTGCTCAAGGAACTGAGCGGCCACCAGGGCGGCTGACCGATCGCCCCGCTCCCGTCCCGACCCACCGGAGCACTGGCGGGAGCGCCCCCCTGTTGTAGAATCCGGGATCGCTCCATTCATCGATGGTCCTCCCCCATGCTCCTGCCCAACCGCCGCCTCATCCTCGCTGCCCCCCTCATTGCGCTCCTCTCCGCCTGCGGCGGAGGGGGCTCGTCCGCCCCGGCGCCAGCCGACGTCACCGTGGTGGCAGGTGAAAAGCAGGCCTTCATCAACTGGACCGCCGAAGCCGGGGTTGAGTACTGGCTGTGGTTCAAGGCAGGCAGCAGCGTTTCCCCAGGCGAAAAGACGGCCAGCTACCGACTGAAAGTATCACCGCCCTATGTGCTGACAGGCCTTACGGATGCGACTGAATATGCCTTCACCATCAACGCCCGCAAGGACGGCGGCGAAGGCGGGCCCGGGTCTACGGTTCAGACCGCCACCCCTCGTCTGGCAGGTGACGCGTGGTACGTGGGCGGTTCGGTGGGATCGGGCAAGACCCTGCGGAGCGTGGCCTATGGCGTGAGCAGCAGCGGGGCCAGCACCAACGGATATGTGGCTGTGGGTGACGGTGGAACCATCTTCCGCACGCCCGATACAGCCACGGAACGCAACTACATCTCGTCGGCCCCCCTGAGCTGGATTGCCACGACCGGCACCGGCGTGGCCAGCACCGTTGACCTCAAGGGCGTGGTTTACGCCAGCAGCCTTGCCAAGTACGTCGCCGTGGGCAGCAACGGAACCGCCGCCTACAGCTCGGACGTGAACACCTGGACCACCGTATCCAGCACCGGCACCAGTCAGACGCTCAACGCCATTGCCACCAACGGCTCCACCGTGGTGGCGGTGGGCGATAACGGTGCCTTGCGCTACTCCAACGACGGTATCACCTGGAACGCCACCTCGGTGACGCCGGCTGTCACCGCCAACCTGCGTGGCGTGGCCTACTCCACCAAGGGGGTCTGGGTGGCGGTCGGCAGCGGCGGCACCGTGCTCACCAGCACCGACGCCGTCAACTGGACAGCCACCACCCAGAGCGGCGACCTCACCGCCGTGGCGGCCGTGGCCACCACTACCGACAGTGTCACCACTTACACCTTCGTGGCGGTCGGTGCCGACGGCACCGTTCTTACGAGTAATGATGCCAGCACCTGGACCAGCACCGTTCTTGCCGGCAACCTGACCGCCGTGTCAGCGGCCAGCCGCTTGGTGGCCCTGGGCACCAACGGAACGATCTACACCCGGGAGGTTGCCGGCACCACCTGGACCGCTCAAACCTCCCCCGTAGCCGGAGGCACCCTGTATGGTCTGATCAATGCCCAGGGCATCTACACTGCGGTCGGAGCCAACAGCACCAGCGTTTACGCCTACTGACACCGCCACGCGGCGCCTCCGGCGCTGCGGGCAGGTCCGCCAAGTGGAGCCGCCATCGTCTGGCCGCTCCACTTTTCACTTTCCGAGTCGTTTCCATCCATGTCGTCAGCCACGCACAATGCCCGCTTCCTGAGCCGCTCCCTTGCCGCGGTATGGCACCCGTGCACCCAGATGAAGCACCATGAACAGCTACCGCTGATCCCCATTGCCCGCGGTGAAGGCGCCTGGCTTGTCGACATGGACGGACGACGCTACCTGGACGGCATCAGCTCCTGGTGGGTCAACCTCTTTGGCCACGCCGACCCGCGCATCGGAGACGCCCTCAAGGCCCAGCTCGACACCCTGGAGCACGTCATGCTCGCCGGCTTCACCCACGCGCCGGTGGTTGAACTCTCCGAACGCCTGGCCGCCCTCACCGGGCACCAGCTCGGCCACGCTTTCTACGCCTCCGACGGTGCCTCGGCCACCGAAATCGCCCTCAAGATGAGCGTCCATTTCTGGCGCAACCAGGGCAAACCGGGCAAGAACAGCTTCGTCAGCCTGGCCGGCAGCTACCACGGCGAAACCGTTGGCGCCCTGGCCGTCACCGACGTAGCGCTCTTTCGCGATGCCTACGCCGACCTGATCCGCGGCGGTACCTGCGTGCCCAGCCCCGACGCCCGTCTGGCCGCAGCCGGTGAAAGCGCCGCCGATGTGGCCCGCCGCGCCGCCGCGGCCCTCGAAGCCCACCTCCTGGCCCACGCCGACGACACCGCCGCCCTCATCGTCGAACCCCTGGTGCAGGGCGCTTCCGGCATGGTCATGTTCGACCCGGAGTACCTGCGCCTCGCCCGACAGCTCTGCGACCGCTACCAGGTACACCTCATCGCCGACGAGATTGCTGTGGGCTGCGGCCGCACGGGCAGCTTCTTCGCCTGCGAGCAGGCCGGCATGTGGCCGGACTTCCTGCTCCTCTCCAAAGGCATCTCCGGCGGCTACCTGCCCCTTTCCATCGTGCTCACCACCGACAGCGTGTTCGCCGCCTTCTACGACGACGACACCGCCCGGGGCTTCCTGCACTCCCACTCCTACACCGGTAACCCCCTGGCCTGCCGCGCCGCCCTGGCGACCCTCGACATCTTCGCCCAGGACGACGTGATCGCCACCAACCGGCGTACGGCCGTCCGCCTTGGGGACGCCTTCCGGGCCGCCGTAGGGAAGCATCCGCAGGTGCGCCACCTGCGTCAGCAGGGCATGATCCTGGCCTTCGACGTGGCCGATGCGCCCACCGGCTTTTCACGCCGTTTCTTCGCCGAAGCGCTGAACCGGGAAGTGCTGCTGCGCCCCATCGGCAACACGGTCTACACCATGCCGCCCTATATTTTGTCCGACGACGAGATCGACTTCCTCGCCAGCCGCTGCGCCGCCGCCCTGGAGGCCAGCCTTGGCTGAGCACATCGACCCGCTGGACGAACTGCGCGCCGGCCTGGGTGAGCTTGATGGCAGCGGCCTGCGCCGGCGTCGGCGCATCGTCACCACGCCTTGCCAGCCCGATACGCGCCTGGCCGACCGGGCTGGGCCCATCGTCGCTTTCTGTTCCAACGACTACCTGGGCCTCGCCGCCGAACCGGCCATCGCCGAAGCCGTCCGCCGCGGCAGCCTGCGCTGGGGCAGCGGCTCCGGCGCCTCGCACCTGGTCAGCGGCCACTACGCCGTCCACGAGGCCCTGGAGCAACGCCTCGCCACCTTCACCGGCATGGACGCCGCCCTGTACTTCTCCACCGGCTACATGGCCAACATTGGCGTCATGCCAGCGCTGGTCGGCCGCGGCGACGCCATCTTCGCCGACAAGGTGAATCACGCCTCCCTGGTGGATGGCGCCCTCTTGTCCCGGGCCGAATTCATCCGCTATCCCCACTGCGATCTGGCAGCCCTCGAAGGCCGTCTCGCCGCCTCCCGTGCCCCGCGCAAGCTGATCGTCACCGACGGGGTATTCAGCATGGACGGCGACATCGCTCCCCTGCCCCAGCTCCTGGCCCTGGCCGAAGCCCACCAGGCCTGGCTGTTGGTGGATGACGCCCATGGTTTCGGCGTGCTCGGCCCCCAGGGGCGAGGTTGCCTGGCCCATTTCGGCCTCGCCTCGCCACGCCTGATCTACATGGGCACCCTGGGCAAGGCGGCGGGCTTATCCGGTGCCTTCGTGGCCGGCCAGCGGGACGTGATCGACTGGCTGCTCAACAAGGCCCGCAGCTACATTTTCACCACCGGCGCACCGCCCATGCTGGCCGATGGCCTGCTCACCGCCCTTGATCTTATTGAGCAGGGCGACGAGCGCCGCGCCCACCTCAACGCCCTGATCGCCCGTTTCCGGGCCAGCCTCGGTCTGCGCCGCTGGCAGCTGCTGCCATCCGACACGCCCATCCAGCCCGTGGTGATCGGCGACAACCATGCCGCCCTGGCCGTATCGCGGGCCCTTGACGCCGAGGGGCTATGGGTCCCGGCGATCCGCCCACCCACTGTACCCAAGGGCTCGGCGCGTCTTCGCATCGTGTTGTCGGCGGCCCACAGCATCGAGCAGGTTGATCGGCTCGTGGACACGCTCCAGCGTCTGGAGGCTGCGCAGGCATGAGCCGCCCCATCGTTCTTCTTCATGGCTGGGGGCTGTCATCCTCCGTGTGGGCACCCCTGCAAGCCGCGCTGGACCCGAGCCTTGAAGTACGGACCATTGATTTGCCCGGCCACGGCAAGGCCACCTCCGCCGGGGACAGCCTGGAAAGCTGGTCCGACGCCGTGCAGGCACAGCTCCCCAGGAACAGTATGCTTGTCGGGTGGTCTCTGGGAGCCCAACTGGCCCTGCACCTCTCCTGCCTCCACCCCGACCGCGTTTCGCGACTCGTCCTCATCGGCGCAACACCACGCTTCGTGCAGACCGACACCTGGCAGGCCGCCATGCCTGCCGACACCCTCGCCGACTTCCGGCGTAGTTTCGATA
Source organism: Zoogloea sp. (assembly GCA_016790385.1). Taxonomy (GTDB): domain Bacteria; phylum Pseudomonadota; class Gammaproteobacteria; order Burkholderiales; family Rhodocyclaceae; genus Zoogloea. The sequence continues at coordinate 806 of JAEUNV010000652.1, read as the reverse complement.
TCGACCCCGCCGCCACCCAGCGCCGCTTCATCGCCCTGCAAGGGCTCGGCGATGCGCGCCGGCGCGACGTGGTCAATGCCCTCGGCAGCGCCGCAACCCCACCGGATGACGCCCACAAGACTGCCCTCGCCGAGGGCCTGGGTCTGCTCGCCAACATCGACTTGCGCAAGGTAGTGCCGGAGATCCGGCAACCCGTCCGACTGCTTCACGGTGCCGGCGACACCCTGATGCCCACCGCCGCTGCCGAATGGCTGGCCGACACCTTGCCCGACGGACGCCTGAGCGTCTTCACCGATGCCGGCCACGCACCATTTCTGTCCCGCCCGCAAGACTGCGCCGGGCTGATCGAGGGCTTTGCCCGTGACTGACGCGCCCGCTCCCAAACGCGCCGTCCGAGCGGCCTTTGACAAGGCCGCCGACGCTTACGATGCGGTTGCCGCCGTACAGCGCAGCGCCTGCGATCGCCTCCTCGCCCTGGTCTCTGCCCAGGCCCTCCAGCCCCGCCGCATCGTCGACGCCGGCTGCGGCACCGGTTACGCCCTCGCCGGCCTGCACCGGCGCTTCCCCGACGCGAATTTGATCGCCCTTGATTTCGCACCGGCCATGCTGCGCCGCCACGCCCCCGGCCTGGCTCTGCCCCTGTGCGCTGATCTCGAACGACTGCCCCTGGCCGATGCCAGCATCGACGCCCTGTGGTCCAGCTATGCCCTGCAATGGTGTCACCCACGCAAGGCCCTGCCCGAGCTGGCGCGCAGCCTGCGCCCTGGCGGCCAGCTTTGGATCGCCACCCTGGGCCCGGGAACCCT
>JAEUNV010000640.1 GCA_016790385.1 Zoogloea sp. | reverse complement strand
GGCGGCGCAGCATCTTTCACCTTCGGCGCGTTGGTTGCAGCAGAAAAATACGTGGTGCTTGAAGTAGCTCATGGGATCTCCGGGTGGGTGGCGCCAAATCGGTTCCTGAATGTGTCCGCGATTATCAGCCAATCACCATTTTCGTTGGCGGCTTTCATGGGGTGCGAAACCCCTCCCGCTGACTGCTGGCCCCGAGTGCGCCCAGATAGATGAAGGTGATGAAGGGCCACAGGCTGGCGGTGAGCAGGGTCAGCCCATGGAAGTTGAGGAAGTTGCCCTGCCGGATCAGCGTTGCATCGCTGGGCAGGAAGGGGTTTTCCGGGGCCAGGTTGACCAGCGCGGTGCCCAGCAGCAGGGCCAGCCCGGCCAGCATCGAATGGCTGCGGGCCGGCAGCATCAGGCACAGGCCCAGCAGGGCTGCTCCGGCGGCCAGACCGATCTGTCCGCCGGGGGTGGCCCAGTGGAAGGGATCGCCGGGAGAGAAGAACGCAGCCGCAGCCAGGGTCTTCGCCCCAAGGCCGAGGGCGACCAGCAGCACCAGCGGCCAGGGGCTGAACTGGCGCATCATGCAGCGCAGGGTCAGCCCCACCGCCACCAGCTGGGAGGCGGCAATCGCCGCTTCCACCTTCACGAAGCGCACGGGGTTGAATTGCAGGGGGGTGGGCAAGTCGAACAGGCGGCGCAGGTCACCGCTGGCGAAGAGCAGGTTTTCCGGGGTGAGAAGGGTCAGCAGCCACAGGCCCATCAGTGTCAGCCCGATTTCGCCCGGGTGGCCGGCCACGATCTGTTTGCGGCGCCAGCGGGTCAGGCCGCTATGGGGGTCGAACAGGCGCCCCCCCCAGCGCCCGCCGGCCACTGCGCCGATCAGGCCGCCCAGCGTATTGCAGCCCACGTCCACGTTGGAGGGCACCCGGCTGGGCAGAAAGTTCTGCAAGGTCTCCACCGACAGACTGAGCAGGAAGGTCAGCACCACCGCCAGCGCCACCGCGCCGGGGCGGGGCAGACGTCCCGGCAGCGCCGAGACCAGGGCGAAGCTGAAGGGCACGATGCCGACGACGTTCACCGTCAGGTCCACCCAGGTGTAGTAGCGCGGCCACGGCGCGGACAGGAACTCGAACATCGGCAGGCCCGGGTCTCGCCACCCCGAAAAGGGGTGCAGGCAGGCGTAGACGATCAGCACCCCGATGGCAGCGGCGAAATAGGCGGCAAGAGGAGAGCTGCGGCGTGAGTGGGTGGGCATGGGGCCGTGCGAGTGGCGCGATGCCTGCCATTCTAGCCGGGGTGGCGCGCGTAATCGGCGGCAGGCGGTCAGGGCGCAAACGTCGGCAGGCTGCCGCGGGGCGGCCTTTCCGGATTGCCCGACCCCGGGCGGCGCCGCTCAGCCGTGGCGCAGGAAGGGGATTTGAGCGTTCAGGGTTTCCCAGTCCAGCGCGTCGAGGGTGTTCTTCACCAGCAGGCCCAGGTCTGTTTCGCCCTCCATGAGCAGTCGCCGGCTGAAGAACAGCGTGTCCGGGTCTTCCTCGCGCAGGGCCAGGGCCAGATAGTCGCGGGCGGTGGCGGAGATGGTCAGGTCCGGGGGGCGACGGTCGAGTTGGGGGCGGAAGCCCCGCGAGGTCAGGGTGAAGCGCAAGGCCATGCCGGCATCGGTGATCCGCAGCAGCAGGCGCTTGCCCGTGAGGGGGGCCAGGGTCTCCCGGGGCAGCACCCGGTCGAGGGCCAGATTGAGGCCGGCCACCAGGGCCAGGGTCGGCGGCAGCTGGGGCAGGCGGGTGCCCAGGCGGGCCAGGGAGGCAGGCAGGGTGAAGGCGGGGATCTTCATGGTGTGAGTCAGGGCGGGATGTTCAGACGGGGGCGCGCTGTTCGATACCCGGCTGGCCATGCCAGAAGCCATTGCAGGCTTCGGCCGGCAGCAGTGGGAGGGCTTCGCGAAGGGCATCCGCAGCGGGGATGAGACCGTCCACGGCCTGCCGGAAGAGGGCCACGATGTCGAGGGTGTGCGCACCCTGGGGGCTGATGCGCAGGATGTCGATGCCCTCGGCGCACACTCCGGGTAGGTCACCCAGCAGGGTATGCACCTGGGCGGATTGGGTCTGGATGCCGTTCAGCGTGAGAAAGGGGGCGCCCTCGCGGGTCTTCAGGGGAATGCCGTCGGCAGACCCGAGGCAGCGGAACTCGCAGCTGTCCTTCTGAAGATTGAAGTGACGGGCGGTGAAGCAACGCGCCGAATAGGCCAGGGGGAGGCGGCCGTGGGCCAGGATCTCCACTTCCATGCCGTGCCCCAGGCCTTCCCGCAGGGCGTGGATGTGCGCGCGGGACATCTCCGGCGGAGCGACCCAGCGGGTGGCCCCAAGGCCGGCAAGCAGGTCCAGGGTGGCGGGGTTGAACACGTTCAGGGTCGGCCCGGCAATCCAGCCATCGGCAGGCGCCTGCCCTTCCAGCAGATTCACCGCGCCCATGTCGTTCGCTTCGACACGGAAATGGCCGTTGGAGACGATGCGGCGCAGGGTCTTCAGGTCGGACTCGGATTCCACCAGCACCTGGCTCGACAGCACGACCTCCTTGCCGGCGGCGGCGAGGACGCCGGCCACCTCGAGCCAGTCGGACAGGCGCAGTTCGTGGCGGCGCGAGCACACTGTTTCGCCCAGGTAGACGATGTCCACCGGGGCGTCGGCCATGTCGGCGTAGAATGCCAGGGTGGATTGGCGCGACCAGTAATAGAGCAGGGGGCCGAGGGAGAGCTTCATGGTGCTTATTTCCAGGGGCGGTAATAGGCGCCGAGGGTGTGACTCTGCCCTTCGGAAACCTTGTTGAGTTCGGCCATCCAGGCCGCATCGACGCGGAAGGGTTGAACACCGGCGAGGAGACGGTCGATGGCCGCGCGCCAGACCCGCGTAACCTGAGCCACGTAGGCCGGGCTGCGCTGGCGGCCTTCGATCTTGATGGCGCGCACACCGATGCGGGCCAGGTCGGGCAGGAGTTCCAGGGTGTTAAGGCTGGTGGGCTCTTCGATGGCGTAGTAGGTCTCGTCGCCCACCTCGAAGCGGCCTTTGCACAAGGTTGGGTAGCCGGCCCGTTCGCCGTCGGCGAAGCGGTCGATGAGAATGCCGTTGAGGCGCGTTTCCAAACCTTTGGGCGTCTGCTCCCAGCGCACGTGCTTGCCGGGCGAGCAGGCCCCATCGCAGTTGGGGGATTCGCCGGTGGCGTAGGCCGACAGGGCGCAACGCCCTTCCACCATCACGCACAGGCCGCCAAAGCCGAACACTTCGATCTCCACCGGCGTGTTGGCGATGACCTGCTCCACCTGGGCCAGGGACAGCACCCGGGGCAGCACAGCCCGGGAGATGCCGAAATGCCGGTGATAGAAGTTGATGGCGTCGTAGCTTGTGGCCGAGCCTTGCACCGACAGGTGCAGGCGCAGGTCGGGGTGGGTCTTGCGGGCATAGGCCATCAACCCCGGGTCGGCGAGGATCACCGCATCGATATCGAAGGCCGCGGCCCGGTCCACCGCGCGCGTCCAGCGCTGCCAGTTTTGGGTTTGCGGATAGGTGTTGAGGGCCAGCAGTACCTTGCGGCCCCGCTCATGGGCGTAGCGCACGCCCTCGGCCATGGCTTTGTCGTCAAAGTTGAGGCCGCTGAAGTTACGGGCGTTGGTGGCGTCCTTGAACCCGAGGTAGACGCAATCGGCGCCGTGATCGATGGCAGACTTGAGGGCGGGGAGGCTGCCGGCAGGGCAGACCAATTCGATGGAGCGGGGAGAGGTCATTGGGTTGGGGCGGCGGAAATAACGCGGGCGAAATGACGCGGGCGGACTATAGGCGGGGAGGCTTTCCCCGGCCTTGACCGTCGTCAACGGAAGGCACGGGGCGAGGGGCGGGCAGACCATAGACCCTATGGTATATATGGGCTTTCGGCCTTGGCGAGTGCATACTCAAACTATGTGCTCTTTTCATATTGTTCATGTCCATATCTCAGCCTCGCCGCCGCATTCTGACCACCGGACTTGGTGCTGCCCTGCTCCTTTTGGGTAGCGGTGGTGGCTGCGGGTCACGCCAGCGGGAACCTATCCGATTCGCCACCAATCCCTGGCCGGGCTATGACCCGCTCTATGTCGCCAGGGATAAGGGCTATTTCGCGGACGCCGGCCTGGAGGTCGTGTTGGTGGATCTGACGTCCATCGGCGCCTCCCGGCGGGCCTTTGAGCGCGGCCAGGTGGATGGTTGCGGCGCCACCCTGGTGGAGATCCTGCTGGCGGCCGACCAGTCAGGGATCAGGCCGCAGATTGCCGCGGTGGTGGATTACTCCGACGGGGCCGATGTGCTGGTTGCCGCGAGATCGGTGAAAAATCTGGCCGACCTGCGTGGCCGTCGGGTCGCCATCGATCCCGGAACCCTGCACATCCAGCTGCTGGCCCTGGCCCTATACAGCGTCCAGCTTACGATCCGTGACGTGGCCCTGGTGCCCATGCCCCAGAACGCCATGCCGGCTGCTTTCCACGACGGTCTGGTTGCTGCCGCCGTATGTTTTCCTCCGGAATCCAACCGCCTTCTCGAGGCGGGCGGCCGGGTGATCTTCCACAGTGGGCAGGTGCCGGGTGAGGTGGTGGATACCCTGGTGTTCGACGAGGCCTTTGTGGCCCGCCGGGGCAATGAAGTCCAGGGCTTTGTCGGTGCCTACTACCGGGCCATGGCCTTCATCAATGCCAACCCCGATGAAGCCCATGCCATCATGGCCCGGCGCGGCAACATGAGCGTTGAGGAGTGGCGGCAGACCCTCAAGGGCCTTCGTTTCGTGGGCCGCGAGGAACAGGTCGAACTGCTTTCGCCCGGCGGAGCGGTGGAGCGTTCCCTCAACAATCTACAGAGCGCAATGTTGGCCCTGGCCCAATTGCGGCAAAGCCGGAGACTCAAGGATTTCCTCATCGCCCGAGAGCTGATCGCCGGCGGCCACGTCGGTGCGTGAGGCGGTGGCATGGGGAAGGGCGCCAGTGAGCGTGCGCCCTATCGTCGCCTGCGCTGGCGCAGCTTAGGGGCGAGCGGGCGGCCAAAGGCGTGGAATGCCCCGCTCCGCGGGAGCGGGCTGCGACCGGTTTCAGGCATGGCGCGATGTCCGCGCCGCGCTGGCAGATGCGCCTGCCCCGGCTTTGCAGCGTGAGGCCGCCCCTGTGGGGCCGCGCGACCCTATAATCAGTCCATCCCCCACGCTATTTTCGTTGCCCCATGCTGTTCTGGTTCGTCATCGCCTATTGGCTGATCTCGGTGGCCATCGGCCTCATTGCCGCCACCCGGGTCCATAACACCCGGGACTTCGCCGTCGCCGGCCGGCATCTGCCCTTCTACATGGTCACCGCCACGGTGTTCGCCACCTGGTTCGGGGCCGAGGCGGTGCTCGGGGTGCCGGCCACCTTCCTCAACGAGGGCCTGCGTGGCGTGGTGGCCGACCCCTTCGGTTCGTCCATG
>JAEUNV010000636.1 GCA_016790385.1 Zoogloea sp. | reverse complement strand
AACGGCGCGCGTTTCCAGGTCAAGCGCATCGTGGTCAATCCGGGCGCGCGGCTGAGCCTGCAGATGCACCACCACCGGGCCGAGCACTGGATCGTGGTGAAGGGCACGGCCGAGGTCACCAACGGTGAAAAGACCTTCCTGTTGGGCGAAAACGAATCGACCTACATCCCGCTGGGGCATGTGCACCGCTTGGCCAACCCGGGCAAGCTGCCGCTGGAGATCATCGAAGTTCAGTCGGGCAGCTATCTCGGCGAGGACGACATTGTCCGCTTCGAGGACAACTACGGGCGGGGTTGAGGGCTGCCGGGCCGGCTGTTCGTGCCGGCCCCGTCAAGCCGGATTCGAGAGTTGAGGTTCGCGGATGAAGCCAAAGCGGGCCGCGACCTCGGCCTGTGCAATGCGCCCCACGGGTAGCATGCGGCCAGCCCAGTTCAGGCTGAGGGGCGCATCCGGTGCCGCCAGATCACCCTCCAGGTGTGAGCAGAAGGCGGCCAGATCCCGGTCGTCCAGCAGCGCGATGCCGTGCTCGCAAACGAGCAGCAGGCTCCCGTCCTCGTCCAGCCAGGCCTCCGCCAGCTGAGTTACCGGTTGCCCCGTGTGGGTTTCAAGCTGTTCCGCGCTGCTCAGGCGCAGGATCAGGGGCGTGTAGTCGAGACTGACGAACACCTGCTGGGGGCCGTTCTGGAAATACCATCGCCCATCATCGGTGGGCTGGTAGTTGCGACCGATGAAGGCATTCAGGCCCGCATGGCGGATCGGGCCTTCGGGTACACGCCATTCACCACGTCGACTTAGGCGCAACCATCCCGTGCAGGCGGGTACGTTCGGCCACTTGACCAGAGCCAGACGAACGGCTTCATCCACGGCGGTGGCCTACCAGAGCTTCCACCAGCTACCTTTGCGCTCGGCCGGACCGTCGGCGGTCAGATAGGCGCTCTTGGGAAAGTTGGTGCGCAGCACCCGCTCTGCGTCGTCACGCAGGTCGGTGAGCTTCAGGGCATCGTAGCTCTTCGCCATCAGAAACAGGGCTTCCTCTGTGGCCGGGGACTGGGGAAAATCCTTGACCGTCGTCTGTGCCCGGTTGGCTGCCGCGAGATAGGCGCCACGACGGTAGTAGTAGCGGGCCACATGGACCTCATGGGAAGCCAGGGCATTCACCAGATAGCGCATGCGCAGGGTGGAGTCGGGCGCGTACTTGCTTTCCGGGAAGCGCTGCACCAGTTCCTTGAAGGTGTTGAAAGAGGCGAGCGCGGCCTTCGTGTCCCGTTCCGAAAGATCCTGGTTGGCGAGGGTGCCGAGCAGGCCAAGGTCTTCGTTGAAGTTGGCCAGCCCCTTCAGGTAAAACGCGTAGTCAACGTTGGGGTGATTCGGGTGCAGCTTGATGAAACGATCGCATGCCGCGATGGCCGAGGCCGGCTCGTTGGATTTGTAATACGCATAGGCCACCTCCAGTTGAGACTGCTGCGCATAGCGGCCGTAGGGATAGCGCGCCTCCAGCTTCTCGAACATCTTGATGGCTCTGTCCCAGGCGCCGTCCGACATGGACTCCCGGGCTTCGGAGTAGAGCTTCTGGGCGCTCCAGCCGGTGGTTTCGTCGATCTGGTCGGGCAGGCCGCTGCAGCCAGCGAGCAGAAGGAAGCCGGCAAGCGTTAAACTACGCAGGGTGAAATGCGCCATTGAAAACTCATTGGAAGAAGATTGGGCCGATTATAGCCCAGCGATCCCTTCCCCTTCTCCGCAGCGCGAGTCTATTCCTGACGACTGTGCCGGTCTTCGGGTCGATCAGGC
>JAEUNV010000592.1 GCA_016790385.1 Zoogloea sp. | reverse complement strand
TTCATCACCCGCAACTGGGAGCGCATCAAGACCACCCGCAAGCCGGTGATTGCGGCGGTGGCCGGTTTTGCCCTGGGTGGCGGCTGCGAGATGGCGATGATGTGCGACATGATCTTTGCTGCCGATACGGCGAAGTTCGGTCAGCCGGAGATCCGCCTGGGCACGCTGCCCGGCGCCGGTGGCACCCAGCGTCTGCCCCGCGCCGTGGGCAAGGCCAAGGCCATGGACCTGTGCCTCACCGCCCGCATGATGGACGCCGCCGAGGCCGAGAAGGCCGGTCTGGTGGCCCGGGTCATTCCCGCCGAGCAGCTGCTGGACGAAACCCTCAAGGCCGCGGCCACCATCGCCGGCTTCTCGCTGCCGGTGGTCATGATGATCAAGGAGTCGGTCAATCGCGCCTTCGAGAGCAGCCTCAACGAGGGCCTGCTGTTCGAGCGCCGGGTCTTCCATTCGGCCTTCGCCCTCGAAGACCAGAAGGAGGGCATGGCCGCCTTCGTCGAGAAGCGCAAGCCGGCCTTCCGGAACTGCTGAGGTCGCCATGGCAAGCCCTTACCAAACCCTGGAGATCGAACGCAGCGGCCGCGTGGCCACCCTGTGGATGAATCGTCCGGACGTCTTCAACGCCTTCAACGAGCAGCTCATCGCCGATCTGCACCAGGCCTGTGCCGAGCTGGACGCCGACGCCGGCGTGCGGGTGGTGGTGCTGGCCGGGCGGGGAAAGCACTTCTCTGCCGGTGCCGACCTCAACTGGATGAAGCGCGCTTCGGCCTACGGTGAAGCCGAGAACATGGCCGACGCCCGCCGCTTTGCCGGCATGCTGCGGGCGCTGTCGGACATGAACAAGCCAACCATCGCCCGCATCCAGGGCGCGGCCCTGGGGGGCGGCACCGGGCTCGCCGCCGCCTGCGACATGGCGGTGGCCGCCGACAACGCCTCGTTCTCCACCTCGGAGGTGAAGTTCGGAATCATCCCCGCGGTGATCAGCCCCTACGTGCTGCGTGCCATCGGCCCGCGGCATGCCCTGCGCCTGTTCCAGAGCGCAGAGCGGATCAGCGCCGCCCGCGCCCTGGAGATGGGGCTGGTGGGGGAGGTCGTTCCGGTGGACGCCCTCGACGCCACAGTGGCCGCCCTGGCCGAGACCCTGGTGGCCGGCGCACCCCAGGCCCAGAAGGCGGCCAAGGATCTGATCGCCGCCGTCAACGGGCGCCCCATCGACGACGAGGTGAGTGAAGAGACTGCCAGCCGTATCGCCCGACGGCGCGCCACCGATGAAGCCCGGGACGGCATCGCCGCCTTTCTTGAAAAACGCCCCCCCGCCTGGCTGCAATAAGCAGCCGGCGGATCTGTCCAAGCTACACAGGAGAGACACCTCATGTACACCCAATCCTTCAGCGTGCCGGACAACGCCGGCCAGAAGAACGTGGCGGCCGTCCCGTCCACGGAAAACCCCGAATTGATGGCCGCCTTCGATGCCCGCATCGACGCCGACGGCCGCATCGAGCCCCAGGACTGGATGCCCGATGCCTACCGCAAGACCCTGGTGCGCCAGATCAGCCAGCACGCCCACAGCGAGATCGTCGGCATGCTGCCCGAAGGCAACTGG
>JAEUNV010000562.1 GCA_016790385.1 Zoogloea sp. | reverse complement strand
CGAACCTGGTTCTTGACGTAGACCGACTTGGCGAAAGGACACAGATTGAGGCCGATGACGGCCTTTTCGATCCACTCGCGGGTGGCGGCGATGACTTCTTCGTGGTTCATGGTGCGGGTTGTCCGGCAGATGTTTCCTTCGAGAGGGCGACATTTTGCCCTGATAATGGCGGGCTTACATTGATTCAATGCACGCCCATGTCCATCCAGTGGTTTCCCGGTCACATGACCTCTGCCCGCAAGAAGGCGGCGGAGAGCATGGAGCGGATCGACGTCGTGATCGAAGTGCTCGACGCCCGCCTGCCCGAGGCGAGCTGCAACCCAATGATCCGCGAGCTGCGGGTGCATCGCCAGCGCCCCTGCCTGAAGATCCTCAACAAGGCCGATCTGGCCGATCCGGCGGTTACGGCCCAGTGGCTGGCCCACTTCAACGCCCAGAAGGGCGTGCATGCGGTGGCCTTGTCGTGCAAAAAGCCGGGCGATGTGGCCAAGGTGGTGGGCCTGTGCCGTCCCCTGGCGCCCCACCGCAACGACCGCCTCAAGCCACTGCGCATGATGATCATGGGTATCCCCAACGTGGGCAAATCCACGCTGATGAATGCCCTCCTCAAGAAGCGCGTGGCCAAGGTGGGGGACGAGCCGGCGGTGACCAAGACCCAGCAGGTGCTGGACCTGTCGCCCACGGCAACCCTCATCGACACCCCGGGCATGATGTGGCCGAAGATTGCCTACGACTCCGACGGCTACATGCTGGCCGCCAGCCACGCCATCGGCCGCAATGCGGTGATTGATGAGGCGGTGGCCAACTTTCTGGGTGACGTTCTGCTCGCCCGTTACCCCGCGCTGGTGGCGGCGCGCTACAAGCTCTCGGTGGAAGGCCTGGACGGGCCGGCTTTGGTGGAGGCCATTGCCGAGCGCCGGGGCTGCCGTCTCAAGGGGGGCGGCCTGGACATCGAGAAGGCATCGCTGATCCTGCTCCAGGAATACCGGGATGGCGCCATCGGCCGCGTCAGCCTTGAAAGCCCCGACAGCCGCGCCGCCATGCTTCTGGCCCACGCCGAAGCCGAGGCTGCCAGGTTGGCGGCGAAGGAGGCGGGCTTTGAAGCCGACCGGGAGAGCGACGCGGAGCGGGAGGAGTGAGCTCGGGCCCTGCCCGCAAGGGGCAGGGCCAATGACTCGTCAGACCCGCAGCAGCAGGGTCTTGAGGGGTGGGTTGCCGTCACTGCTGGGAAAGTCGGCTTCCGGGGTGATCCATTCCATTTCGCGGACTTCGCGTCCGGCCTTCCTGGCGCTGCGCACCAGCTGGTCGGCCCACGCCTCCCTCTCCACCTGGGCCACGTTGTTGCAGCACACCAGCGTGCCGCCCTCGTGGGTGCACAGCAGGGCGGGCTTGAACAGGGCGGGGTAGTCATTGACCAGGTCCACCACCCCGAAGGCGCTCTTGGCGTAGCGGGGCGGGTCGAGGAAGACCAGGTCGAAGCGGTGCTTGTCGAGTGCGGGGAACGGCGGCAGGTGCTTGCCCCGCACCATCTTCGGCTGGCCGATGCCGGACAGCTGGCGCATGGCGGCGAAGGCGTCGCTCTTCACGAAGCGCGGCCGGAAGGGCAGGGTGTTGAGGCGCGCATTGGCTTTGCCTACCGAGAGGCTCGACTCGGCAAAATCCACATTCACCACATGCCGGGCACCGGCCTTGGCCGCGGCCACGCCGACGCCGCAGGTGTAGGCAAACACGTTGAGCAGCGACTTTTCAGGGGCTTCGGCCATGATGCGCCGACGTGCCGCACGCAGGTCGAGGAACAGCCACGGGTCCTGGCCTGCGTGGCGGGCCTGGACGTTGTACTTGACCCCCAGTTCGGAAAACTCCCGCAGGGCCTCGGCCCGCGCCAGGCGCTCGGGCGGCAGCGGATTGCTGACGCGGGAGTTGGCGTGGCTGCGGTCGTTGTAGACGTGATCGGTACCGGGGAAGGCCTCGATATAGAAGGCCTCCAGTGCCTCTTCGTCGGCCTGGGACAGGGGGCCGTGGAAGCTCTGGGTCAGGATCAGGCTGCCGTAGCGGTCCACGGTGAGGCCGGGGCGGCCTTCGACGGTGCCGTGGAACAGGCGGTAGGCGTCGGTCCCCTCGGCATGCAGT
>JAEUNV010000551.1 GCA_016790385.1 Zoogloea sp. | reverse complement strand
GTGGTTCCAGCCGTGCCGCCGAATGGCCGACTGAAGAGCGCGCCATAATAACAGGGTAACGTTCGAGTGCAAGGGGAGCTGGGCTCATTGTGGGTCGGTTTCGGCAGGCTGAGTTTAGGCAAGGGAAATAAGGGCTTAGCCTTGCACCGCGAACGCCGGAGAACAACGGCGAATGGCAGGTGGATCGTGGAGGAAAACGTCGTGGAAACGTCCGATTTTGTGGTTTTTGAGCAACAGGATGGCATTGTCACCCTGACCCTGAACGCACCTGAAGCACGCAATGCCCTTTCCAGCCAGACCCAATGGGATGCGGTGGTGGGAGCGTGCGAACGGGTGCAGCGGGATGCCTCGGTGAAGGTGGTCATCCTCACCGGGGCGGGGAGTGCATTCTGCGCCGGCGGAAACGTGAAGGATTTTCGCGACAAGCGTGGCTTGGCGGAGGGGAGCGGCATGGCGGTGCGGGAGAACTACCGTAACGGCATCCAGCGTATCCCGCTGGCCTTTTACCGCCTCGACGTGCCCACCATTGCCGCCGTGAATGGGCCGGCCATCGGCGCCGGTTGTGATCTGGCCTGCATGGCCGATATCCGCATTGCGTCGGAGCGGGCCATCTTTGCCGAGAGCTTCGTCAAACTGGGGCTGATCCCGGGGGACGGGGGCGCCTGGCTGCTTCAACGGGTGGTGGGGTACGCCCGGGCGGCCGAGATGAGCTTTACCGGCGACCCGCTGGACGCCCGGCAGGCCCTTGAGGCAGGCCTGGTGTCCCGCGTCGTGCCGGCGGAGCAGCTGCTCGACGAGGCGCGGGCGCTGGCGAGCCGCATTGCCGCCAATCCGGGGCAGGCCTTGCGGATGACCAAACGCCTGATGCGTGAGGCGCAGACTACGCGCCTCGACTCCATTCTTGAGTTGTCGGCGGCCTACCAGGCCCTGACGCACACCTCGGAGGAGCATGACCAGGCGGTGGCCGCCTTCCTTGACCGCCGGAAGGCCTGATCCATGGCCGCAGATCTGGACACGCTGACCCAAAAGGTCGCCGCCTTTCGGGATGCGCGGGATTGGGCCCAGTTCCATTCCCTGCGCAATCTCATTGTGTCCCTCAACCTGGAGGCGGGTGAGCTGCTGGAACTCACCCAATGGAAGAGCGATGCGGAGGTGGCCGAGCTGCCGAATGAACCCCACACCCGGGAAGCCCTGGAGGATGAATGCGCCGACGTGCTGCTCTATCTGCTGCTGATCGCCGACAGGGCCGGCATTGACCTGAAGGCGGCCACGCTGGCCAAGCTCGCCAAAAATGAGGCCAAGTATCCGGTGGACCGGTTCAGGGGGTCCCGGCGCAAGTACGACGCCCCGGCGTGATCGGCGGAAGGGCCGTGGGGCGGGGGAGGTGGTAGCATCGCGCCCCTGATCCTTCGTTCCCGTGTCCGGGTGCATCCGCCATGCTGAGTTATCGTCACGCCTTTCACGCCGGCAACCATGCCGACGTGCTCAAGCACTTCGTTCTTGTTCAACTGCTGGAATATTTCAACCAGAAGGACAAACCCTACTGGTACATCGATACCCATGCGGGGGCCGGTTGTTATTCCCTCGAAGACGCCTTTGCCCGCAAGAATGCCGAATTCGAGGATGGCGTGGGACGGCTGCT
>JAEUNV010000549.1 GCA_016790385.1 Zoogloea sp. | reverse complement strand
AGCTGCGTCGAGGGCTGCCGGCACCTGGCCGGCGGCCTGCAGAGCGAAACTCCGGGCGAGTTGGGCGGGGGCGGATTCGGGCGCCCGGCTGACCGCTTCTCCAGCGGTTTTTAGTGCGCCTGCATCATTGCGGGCCACCTGAATGACGGCGACGGTGGCGTCTACGGCGGGGTCGCCGTGCGGGGCAAAGCGGGCGAGCAGGGCTTCGGCCGCATCGACGCGCCCCAGGCCGAGCAAGGCCCCTGCTTTCAAGGCAGCCAGTGCGGGATTGGTATCGGCTTCCGGGATGGTGGAGAGGGAGTCGAGGGCGTCCCGGTAGCGGCCGGCGGTAGCTTGTTGTTGGGCGGCAGCTACAGTCTGGCGGATGGCGGCAGGGTAGGTGGTCAGCTCGGCCGTGCCCAGGTGTTGCACTTGCGGGTAGTGGATTGCCCAGGCCACCGCGTCGAGGGGGCGCGCGACGATGCCTTCCGGCGCCGTGCCTGCCCGGGCCTCGATAGCCTGGCCGGCTTCGATGCGCTGTTCACCGGCGCTGTTGCCGGTGCGCACCCGCCCTTCGGCGACAACCACGCGGGAAAAGGCATCGTTGCTGCTGACGGTGAACTCGGTGCCGTCCACGAAGGCGTTGACGAAGGGGGTGATGATGCCGAAGCGCTTGTTGAATCGGCTGATGACGTGGACCACGCCCTGCGGCAGCTTAAGCTCGCCAGCGGTGGGCGAGGCGGGTAGCGTCAGCGTGGTGTTCTGATCAAGGCGAACCAGCACATCCTGGGCGAGGACCACGGCGGCCCGGCCGGGACCGCGTACGGCCACCTGATCGCCGGGGCAGAGGGGCTGGCGCGGCGTGGCGGTATGCCATTGCCCGCTCCCCGCGCCGCGTACCTCGATACGGCCCTCTGTGGCGGCGAGGCGCCCCACCGGAGGGTCACAGGCAAGGGCAGCAAAGGGCAATGCAGACAAGCCCGAAAAGGCCAGGCTCAGGCCGATATTGAGTGGGTTCAGGGCGAACTTAGTGGGTCGCCGGACATGAGACTGCATCAACGGAATACCGATTCGAAAGACTTGGAGAGGCAAACGCCTGATTTTTTTGTGATATTAACTGCAAAAGGATGTGACTTACAGCATTCCGCGAGCAGTTTGCAGTTGTCCCCGATTGACTTATTTGCCCTCAAGCACGACACATCCATCCGTGTCGGGGAGAGGCCGGCCGGCAAGGCGGGTTTCGCAACGCTCCACGTAGAAGCGCCCGGGTCCATCTTCCGGGCAGGTGGCGAGCAGGATACGCAGGTGCAGACGGGCCACATCGAGCGCGCCCCGGGCGTAGGCGCCACGGGCGATCTCAAAGGCCTCGCTGGCATCCGCCGGCAGGGGAGCCAGCCGGATTTCGTGCAGATCAATGGCCTGGCGCTTGCCGGCCAGCACGAAGGTGCCAAGCGGCCGCATGCAGCCCTGGCCGGGCGAGTCCGCGAGCGGTTCGAGTACCGCGCCCGATGCCAGGATGCGGGTGCCGATATGCTTGTTGAGGCTTTGGATGCGGCTGCTTGTATTGACGATGTCACCAACGACGCGCAGCTCCCGTCGAGCATCGGCGCCAACTTCCCCGAGGAATACCGGCCCGTAGTGGAGTCCGAAGCGCGTCGGCAGGGCGGTGATGTCGCCTGCAGGGGCCTGGTTCATCGCCTGATGCAGGGCAAGAGCGGCGTCGCAGGCGCTGCGGCAGGCATTGGTAGCCGAGTGATCGGCCAGCCAAAGGCACATGATGGAGTCGCCCACGATGTCCATCACGTGGCCGCCGTGGGCCTCGACCACGGGCAGGAAGCGGGCAAAGTAGCGATTCAGGGTTTCCCGGGTGTCGGCTGGACTGAGGTTTTCGGAAAGGCTGGTGTAGGCCTCGATGTCACTGCACAGGCATACACCGTGGATGCTGCGCCCGCCATCGTGATCCCGCAGGAGGGAGACGAGCTTTTCGCTTCCCTTGCGGCTGAGGCCCAGTTCAAGCGCCTTGCGCAAATCCAGTTCGCGCTGCCGGGCCGCGCGGCCATGGCTTAACAGTCCAAAGGCCGTGGCGGCAAGGGGCGCGATCATGCCCGGCAGGATGACCGGCAGCCAAAGCTGGTGCTGTGCAAAACTCCACCCGGCGAGGCTGATCCAGGCCACGCCCAGGCCAGCGCTGAGACCGAGCGCGTGTGTGGTGCGGGCGAAGCGCCAGATGGCGGCCAGGGCCGCGCACCAGCCAAACAGAAAGGCAATTAGAAGGCTGTCGGGAGGGCGCCGCAGGGTTGATCCGTCGAGAAGGTTGCCAAGGGCGCTGGCGCACAGCTCAACACCGCTGACATCAAGGCCGTCGGGGCCGCTGTAAGGGGTTCGGAAGATGTCGCCCTGCCGTGACTGGTTGAACTCGGAAAATCCGATCAGGACGGCCTTGCCACGGAATGCTGCATCGCCGGTGACGGGGTCCGCCACCCGTTCCAGCGCTTCAGCGTAGGAAAGGGTTCGGATGGTGCCGAGGGGGCCGTAGAGATTGAGGGCGCGCAGGCGGATATCCGGTGACGGAGAGATTGCCGCAGGGGTGCCGGCAGTCATCAGCTGCGCCATCAGCATGGGCAGCGAGGGGTGATCGCCAATGCTGGGAACGAAGCCCCAGAACTCGAATATTCCTGAGGGCGTCTTGGGCATGATGAATGGGCCGGTGGCCCAGGCGGCATTGCGGAGCAAGGGCAGGGGGCGGGTGAGGTGATCCACGTGGGCAAGGATCCGGCCGTCGGCGCGGGTGACCGCTTCCCGGGAGATGCCCTCCATGAGAACCACGTTTCCGGCGCGCCGAATCGCCTCGGCGAGGGCCTGGTCGCCTTCGGGCTCCCGGGCACGTTCAAATAGCACGTCGAAGCCGATCACCCGGGCGCCGCGGTCGGTAAGTCCCCGGACGAGCCGGGCGTGGAGATCCCGGGGCCAGCGTTCGGGACGCTCCGACTGTCCCAAGGCCCGGGCCGAGCGGGAATCGAGAGTTATAATCACAACGTCCGGCGGGGGGGGGCGCGTTCCCCGCAAGGCATACAGCAACTCCAGTCCGGCTCCATGCTCCAAGTCTCCCGCAGGGGAAAGCAGGGCGGCGGCCATCGTCAATAGCGAGGCCAGCATGAGTCCGAGGAGGGTTCTGTCGAGGCGTTGCACGGACTGTTTCAGGAGCGCGCGGTCATCGGAGAGGTAAACTGGCTGTGATGTATCTGGATCGGGTGGATCTGTTCGACGGCCTCAGTGGTGAACAGGCCGAAGTACTCAAGTCGCGTTCACGGGTGCGCAATTTTGCGCCGAATGCCATCGTCGTCAATGAGGGAGATGATGGCAGCAGTCTGTTCGTGGTTCAGAGCGGGGCGCTCAAGGTCTACCTGACCGACAACGTGGGGCGCGAGGTTACGCTCTCCCTTCTTGATCCGGGCGACTACTTTGGCGAGCTGGCCTTGCTTGACGATGCGCCGCGCTCGGCCTCGGTCATTGCGCTGACGCGCAGTGAAGTATTGCAGATTCCCCGGGCGGCGTTTCTGGCCCTGATCGAAGCCCATCCGGCCTGCATGCAGATCGTCGTGCGCAATCTGGTCGGACGCATCCGCAACCTCACTGAAAGCGTTCGCTCCCTGGCACTTGTGGATGTCTTCGGGCGTATCACGCGGGTTTTCGAATCCCTCGCGGTTGAGAATGAGGAAGGCATCGGCATCATCGACCGGCGTCTGACCCAGCAGGATCTGGCCAACATGGTGGGGGCTTCCCGGGAAATGGTGAACCGTATCCTGCGTGACATGGTGTCGGGCGGGTATGTCGAGATTGAGCCCCACCGCATCATCGTGCGTAAAAAGCTGCCCAGCCACTGGTGAGAGTGTAAAAACCCTGCTAATTGCAAGGTAATTTTTCATCCCTTGACTACACTTGATAGTGAACAAGGGAGACACATCATGTCATACATCGACTCACCCATCAGCCGTTGCGAAGCGGTTCGGGAAATGGTCCTGACCGACCAGACCCAAGTCCAGTGTGCCTATGAACACGGCTGCCCGCCGGGGCGCAACTGCCCCCTTGATGGATGTTTTGCCGAGATCTCAGGCATTACCGAGGATGCAAGCAGGGAGGTGCTGGCGCGTGCCGGCAGCTCGGATTGATCCATGGCCAATCGTAGCCTTGGAACCCGTCAGAAACTGATCTTCCGCGGCCCCGCGCAGGGG
>JAEUNV010000548.1 GCA_016790385.1 Zoogloea sp. | reverse complement strand
AGCTGCGTCGAGGGCTGCCGGCACCTGGCCGGCGGCCTGCAGAGCGAAACTCCGGGCGAGTTGGGCGGGGGCGGATTCGGGCGCCCGGCTGACCGCTTCTCCAGCGGTTTTTAGTGCGCCTGCATCATTGCGGGCCACCTGGATGACGGCGACGGTGGCGTCCACGGCGGGGTCGCCGTGCGGGGCAAAGCGGGCGAGCAGGGCTTCGGCCGCATCGACGCGCCCCAGGCCGAGCAAGGCCCCTGCTTTAAAGGCAGCCAGTGCGGGATTGGTATCGGCTTCCGGGACGGTGGAGAGGGTGTCGAGGGCGTCCCGGTAGCGGCCGGCGGCGGCTTGTTGTTGGGCGGCAGCTACAGCCTGGCGGGTGGCGGCAGGATAGGTGGCCAGCTCGGCCATGCTCAGGTGTTGCACTTGCGGGTAGTGGATCGCCCAGGCCACCGCGTCGAGGGGGCGCGCGACGATGCCTTCGGGAGCAGTGCCCGCCCGAGCCTCGATAGCCTGGCCGGCTTCAATGCGCTGTTCACCGGCACTGTTGCCGGTGCGCACCCGGCCTTCGGCGACAACCACGCGGGAAAAGGCGTCGTTGCTGCTGACGGTGAACTCGGTGCCGTCCACAAAGGCGTTGACGAAGGGGGTGATGATGCCGAAGCGCTTGTTGAATCGGCTGATGACGTGGACCACGCCCTGAGGCAGCTTAAGGTCGCCAGCGGTGGGCGAGGCGGGTAGCGTCAGTGTGGTGTTCTGATCAAGGCGAACCAGTACATCCTGGGCGAGGACTACGGCGGCCCTGCCGGGGCCGCGAACGGCCACCTGGTCGCCGGGGCAGAGCGGCTGGCGCGGAGTGGCGGTATGCCATTGCCCGCTCCCCGCATCGCGTACCTCGATACGGCCCTCTGTGGCGGCGAGGTGCCCCACTGGAGGGTTGCAGGCAAGGGCAGCAAAGGGCAACGCAGACAAGCCCGAAAAGGCCAGGCTCAGGCCGATATTGAGTGGGTTCAGGGCGAGCTTAGTGGGTCGCCGGACATGAGACTGCATCGACGGAATACCGATTCGAAAGACTTGGAAAGGCAAACGCCTGATTTTTGAGTGATATTAACTGCAAAAGGATGTGACTTACAGCATTCCGCGAGCAGTTTGCAGTTGTCCCCGATTGACTTATTTTGCCTCCAGTACGACACACCCATCCGCGTCGGGGAGCGGCCGGCCGGCAAGGCGGGTTTCGCAACGCTCCACGTAGAAGCGTCCGGGGCCATCTTCCGGGCAGGTGGCGAGCAGGATGCGCAGGTTCAGACGGGCCAAATCGAGCGCGCCCCGGGCGTAGGCGCCACGGGCGATGTCGAAGGCTTCGCTTGCATCTGTGGGCAGGGGAGCCAGTCGGATCTCATGCAGATCAATGGCCTGGCGCTTGCCTGCCAGCACGAAGGTGCCAAGTGCCCGCATGCAGCCCTGGCCGGGCGAGTCCGCGAGTGGTTCGAGTACCGCGCCGGATGCCAGGATGCGGGTGCCAAGATTCTTGTTGAGGCTTTGGATGCGGCTGCTTGTATTGACGATGTCACCGACGACACGCAGCTCCCGTCGTGCATCGGCGCCAACCTCCCCGAGGAATACCGGGCCGTAGTGGAGTCCGAAGCGTGTCGGCAGGGCGGTGATGTCGCCGGGAGGGGCTTGGTTCATCGCCTGATGCAGGGCAAGGGCGGCGTTGCAGGCGTTGCGGCAGGCATTGGTGGCCGAGTGATCGGCCAGCCAAAGGCACATGATGGAGTCGCCCACGATGTCCATCACGTGGCCTCCGTGGGCCTCGACCACGGGCAGGAAGCGGGCAAAGTAACGATTCAGGGTTTCCCGGGTGTCGGCCGGACTGAGGTTTTCGGAAAGGCTGGTGTAGGCCTCGATATCGCTGCATAGGCATACGCCGTGGACGCTGCGCCCGCCATCATGATCCCGCAGGAGGGAGACGAGCTTTTCGCTTCCCTTGCGGCTAAGGCCCAGTTCAAGCGCCTTGTGCAAATCCAGTTCGCGCTGCCGGGCCGCGCGGCCATGGCTTAACAGGCCGAAGGCCGTGGCGGCAAGGGGCGCGATCATGCCCGGCAGGATGACCGGCAGCCAAAGCTGGTGCTGGGCAAAACTCCACCCGGCGAGGCTGATCCAGGCCACACCCAGGCCAGCACTGAGACCGAGTGCGCGCGTGGTGCGGGCGAAGCGCCAGATGGCGGCCAGGGCTGCGCACCAGCCAAACAGAAAGGCAATGAGAAGGCTGTCAGGAGGGCGCCGCAGGGTCGATCCGTCGAGAAGGTTGCTCAGGGCGCTGGCGCACAGCTCAACACCGCTGACATCAAGGCCGTCCGGGCTGCTGTAAGGGGTTCGGAAGATGTCGCCCTGCCGTGACTGGTTGAACTCGGAAAATCCAATCAGGACGGCCTTGCCACGGAATGCCGCATCGCCGGTGACGGGGTCCGCCACCCGTTCCAGCGCTTCAGCGTAGGAAAGGGTTCGGATGGTGCCGAGGGGGCCGTAGAGGTTGAGGGCGCGCAGGCGGATATCCGGTGAGGGAGAGATTGCAGCAGGGGTGCCGGCAGTCATCAGTTGTGCCATCAGCATGGGCAGGGATGGACGATCGCCAATGCTGGGAACGAAGCCCCAGAACTCGAATATTCCCGAGGGCGTCTTGGGCATGATGAATGGGCCGGTAGCCCAGGCCGCGTTGCGGAGCAAGGGCAGGGGGCGGGTGAGGTGATCCACGTGGGCAAGGATCTGGCCGTCGGCACGGGTGACCGCTTCCCGGGAGATGCCCTCCATGAGGACCACGTTCCCGGCGCGCCGAATTGCCTCGGCGAGGGCCTGGTCGCCTTCCGGCTCCCGGGCACGTTCAAATAGCACATCGAAGCCGATCACCCGGGCGCCGCGGTCGGTAAGTCCCCGGACGAGCCGGGCGTGGAGATCCCGGGGCCAGCGTTCGGGACGCTCCGACTGCCCCAAGGCCCGGGCCGAGCGGGAATCGAGAGTTATAATCACAACGTCCGGCGGGGGGGGGCGCGTTCCCCGCAAGGCATACAGCAACTCCAGTCCGATTCCATGTTCCAGGTCTCCCGCGGGCGAAAGCAGGGTGGCGGCCATCGTCAATAGCGAGGCCAGCATGAGTCCAAGGAGGGTTTTGTCGAGGCGTTGCACGGACTGTTTCAGGAGCGCGCGGTCATCGGAGAGGTAAACTGGCTGTGATGTATCTGGATCGGGTGGATCTGTTCGACGGCCTCAGTGATGAACAGGCCGAAGTACTCAAGTCGCGTTCACGGGTGCGCAATTTTGCGCCGAATACCATCGTCGTCAATGAGGGCGATGATGGCAGCAGCCTGTTCGTGGTTCAGAGCGGGGCGCTCAAGGTTTACCTGACCGACAACGTGGGGCGCGAGGTAACGCTCTCCCTTCTTGATCCGGGCGACTACTTCGGCGAGCTGGCCTTGCTTGACGATGCGCCGCGCTCGGCCTCGGTCATTGCACTGACGCGCAGTGAAGTATTGCAGATTCCCCGGGCGGCGTTTCTGGCCCTGATCGAAGCTCACCCGGCCTGTATGCAGATTGTCGTGCGCAATCTGGTCGGACGCATCCGCAACCTTACTGAAAGCGTTCGCTCCCTGGCGTTGGTGGATGTCTTCGGGCGTATCACGCGGGTTTTCGAATCCCTCGCGGTTGAGAATGAGGAAGGCATCGGCATCATTGACCGGCGCCTGACCCAGCAGGATCTGGCCAATATGGTGGGGGCTTCCCGGGAAATGGTGAACCGTATCCTGCGTGACATGGTGTCGGGTGGGTATGTCGAGATTGAGCCCCACCGCATCATCGTGCGTAAAAAACTGCCCCGCCACTGGTGAGAGTGTAAAAACCCTGCTAATAGCAAGGTAATTTTTCATCCCTTGACTACACTTGATAGTGAACAAGGGAGACACATCATGTCATACATCGACTCACCCATCAGCCGTTGCGAAGCGGTTCGGGAAATGGTCCTGACCGACCAGACCCAAGTCCAGTGTGCTTATGAACACGGCTGCCCGCCGGGGCGCAACTGCCCCCTTGACGGATGTTTTGCCGAGATCTCAGGCATTACCGAGGATGCAAGCAGGGAGGTGCTGGCGCGTGCCGGCAGCTCGGATTGATCCATGGCCAATCGTAGCCTTGGAACCCGTCAGAAACTGATCTTCCGCGGCCCCGCGCAGGGG
>JAEUNV010000547.1 GCA_016790385.1 Zoogloea sp. | reverse complement strand
TGTCGGCACGCCCGACCCCCAGCAGCCCGCTTCGGTCAAGCCGCGCCCGCCCCAATCTGTCGTTCTCCACCACGAAACCTACTCCCTTCCCACCCAGACCGCCGGCCTCACCGAGTACGACGCCGCCATGAGCACCTTCTATACCAGCCAGGGCATGAAGGTCCGTGGCACCTGGTCCAACCACTCCGCCAAGCGCATCCGCGACGCCGAATCCCTGAGCGGCCGCGACCGCCTGGTGGAAGCCCTGCGGGTACTGGGGTTCGGGTTAAGGTAAGCCACGGGCGGCAACGGCCTGGCCTTGCCTCCCGCGGCCTGTGAGCCTGAGGAAGTCCGGGCGGTTTCAATCCTGAAGCGCAACACCCGGTTGATCACCATCGCGCCCCCCGCAATTCATACCGCTTGAAGCCTGCCTCACCTGCTCCACCGCGTTGTCGGAGCAGGTGAGGCTGGCGAAACCCTGCCAGAGAGTTTTTGCGATGGGCTCGCGGTCGCCTATGCCGAACTGGAGACAGATCACAGTCCACTCGTCCGTTTGCCCAAGGGCCAGATGACGCCGGCCCGGTGTTTCCTCGGATGCATTTTCTTGCAGGGGCACCATCCCCATCCGGGGATCCGCATGAAATCCCGGACGGATATACTGCCCGTGCTCCAATCCCATCACAACGCGAGGCAAACATGATCAAACGGGCAGTCAATCAAAGCTGGTTTTTCCTGTGGTCCCTGTTGCTTCTCCTGGCGGCGGTGGCCGGCCCGGCCGCAGCCGACTGGCAGGAGGGCGAATACCGCATCATCAAGGCCCTGTATGGCACCCCCGAACGTCACGTTGACGTCACCTCCCGGCTCAAGGAACTCGCCCAGCGCGACGAGCGTTTTCGCCTGGGCAATGGCGTTTTCGGCACCGACCCGGACAAGGGGCGGGTGAAGACCCTGCGCATCGAAGCAGTGAGCCCCAGCGGGCGCAACCGTACCTTCGAATACACCGAGGGCAGCTGGGTCGACGGTGCCCAGTTCCAGGGCTGGAGCAGCGGCAACTGGGGGGAGGACGGGGGCTCCGGCTGGGGTGACCGGCCCGGCTACCACGACCGCAAGGAGGGTGAATATCGAATCCTCCAGGCCTTGTACGGCACGGCCGAGCGCAATGTGGATGTCACTGGCCGACTGCGTGATCTTGCCGGCCGCGATGAACGCTTTCGCCTGAGCAACAAGACTTTCGGTGTTGACCCGGACAAGGGTCGCGTCAAGGCGCTACGCATCTACGCCGAAGGCCCACGCGGCCAGCGCACTTTCGAATACACCGAAGGCAGCTGGGTCGACGGCGCCCAGTTCTCCGGCTGGTCGGGCGGAAGCTGGGGCAACGGTGGCCGGGATGGCGGCTGGGGCGAGACGCGTCCTTCCTACAACGACAATCGCAGCCGCGACCGCGACCCGGACGGCCTCAAGATCCTCCGCGCCGAATATGGGACCAATTACAAGCGCGTGGATATCACCCACCGCCTCAGCCAGCGCGTGATCCTGAACCGCCTTACCGCGCGG
>JAEUNV010000538.1 GCA_016790385.1 Zoogloea sp. | reverse complement strand
CGACCGCCACCCGATAGCCGTCCTGCACGTAGCGCTGTGCATCGAGCACCACGTCATGCGCACGGCGTCCCGGTCGAAAGCCGTAGCTGTGTTCGGAGAACGTCCGATCAATCATGGGCTGCAAGACTTGCAGCAGGGCTTTCTGGATCAGCCGATCCATCACCGTCAGAATCCCCGACTCGCGCACCCCGCCGCCGAGCTCCGGGATCTGGACGCTCCGCACCGGCGCGGGCCGGTAGCTGCCATCCAGCAAGGATTCCCGAATCCGGGGCCAGTGCGCTTTCAGGTAGTCCGCCGTCTCGGCAATCCACAGCCCATCCACCCCGGCACTGCCTCGATTGGATCTGACGCGTTTCCACGACGCCCCCATGTTCGCTTTCGCGAGCACCTGCGCAAGCAGATCCTCTCGCCCCGGGCTTCCGGTTTCGTGCCGCGCCGTCTGTGCTTCATCACGCACTGCTTCCGGCTCGGTTTCACCTCGCCCTCCTGCATCGCGCCCCAGTTCCCCAGGCTTCTGAGGCACTGCACGTCCGAGCGGCACGGCCTTCGGCTCTCCTAGTCGTTCAGCCCTTCGCCCCACACCGTGCGCGACTAAGGCCTCTGCTGACTTCTCGATCCGGTTCGTCACCGTCGCCCTTTCAGGCATGAGGCGAGATCTCCCCAGGTAAGAACGCACTCCTTCGCTGCACAACCGCCGGATTTACGCCACTTCGCCTTGATCACGAGAGCTTCGCGGTTCATTGCCCGCTCGCCCTGCTGGCAGCGCCTTCTATCCGATTCTTGTCCATCGGCTCGCAGCTTATGCTCCACGCTTCCTTCCCACGCCCGGTCACCCTCACGCAGTTGCGCTTCACTTCGTTCGCTGTGATCAACTTACGGCGGGACTTACACCCGCAGGAGTGCGCCCATGCTGGGCGCACAAAGGAAAGCGGCCCCGAAAAGGCCGCTACATGCAATCAGACCCGATAATTGCGCAAGTCGTCCACGTAACTTTCCAAGCCGAAGCGCTTCAGCTTCACATACACCGTGCTCTTGGCGATACCCAATTCCCGGGCCACCGCCGTCATGTTGCCGCGGCAGCCCTTGATGGCGCGCAGGATGGCATCCCGTTCGGCGTTCTCGAGGCAGGTCAGATCCCCCCGCTCGTCCCCCTGCACCTCCGGCGTCACCGAGCCATTGCCCGCGAGGGTCGTCACCAGATCCGTCGGAAGGTCGGCCTCGGTCAGGACGCGTCCGCGGGCGGTGAGCAGCATGCTCTCCATGACGTTGCGGAACTCGCGGATGTTCCCCGGCCAGCCGTACTGGCGCAGCAGCTCGATGGCCCCCGGGGAAAGCACCCGCGGTTCGAGCCCGTGTTGCAGGGACAGGCGCTGGAGGTAGTAGTCGCCGAGCAAGGGAATGTCGGCGGCCCTTTCGCGCAGGGAGGGAATGTTGATGCTGGTGACGGCCACCCGGTAGAACAGATCCATGCGAAAACGGCCGGCCTGGATCTCCTTGCGCAGATCCCGGTTGGTGGCGGCAATCAGGCGGAAATTGACCTTGCGCGGCTTGTTCTCGCCCAGGCGATACACCTCACCCTCCTCCAGCACCCTCAGGAAATGGGGTTGCAGATCGATGGGCATCTCGCCGATCTCGTCGAGGAAGAGGGTGCCGCCGTCGGCCGCTTCGATCTTTCCGATCATGCCGCCCCGACGGGCTCCGGTGAAGGCCCCCTCGGTATAGCCGAACAGCTCGCTGGTGAGCAGTTCGCGGGAGAAGCCCCCGCAGTTGAGGGCCACGAAGGGCGCGTCCCGCGCGCCGGACTCATGGATGCAGCGGGCAAAGACGTCCTTCCCCACCCCGGTTTCACCCAGCAGCAGCACCGGCACCCGGGACTTGGCCAATTGCTGGGCGCGCCCAACTGCCTGAAGGAGGGCGGGGGATTCGCCCACGACCCGCTCGAAGGCGCCCTTTTCCGCGGCGTCGCAACTGAACACGGCGCTCGCCACACGCCCGCCACCCGAGTTCCGGCGGCCCGGCACGGTGAGCACGGCGCCGATGTGTTCGCCGTTCTGGATGACCGGCTCCAGCCATTCCTCGCGCATCCATTCGGGCAACTCATCGGGCGCCTGGCGCCCCTTCTTCCAGGACAGGGACAGGGAAGCCAGACCATCCGGAGCCACCGCCATTTCCCCGATGCCCAGATCGGCCAGCGCTGCCGAGGCCCGGCCATTGGCCTTGATGGCCCGGCCGCGCCGGTCGAAGACGATGATGCCATCGGCCGAGGTGCCGGACAGACGATCCACACAGCCTTCCAGCAGACGGTAGCGGATGCCCAGCTCAATCTTGGCCAGGCGGTTTTCGATGCGCCCCGCGGTGGCCACCACCAGGGCCAGGCTGTGTCGGCTGTAGGATGCGCTCAGGCCGGACACGTCAACCACGCCAAGGATGGAGCCGTCGTAGGGGTCGCGGATCACCGTGGCCGAACAGGACCAGCGCTTGATGCCTGCACAGTAATGCTCGGCGGAATGGATCTGCACTGGCTGGCCCACCGCCAATGCGGTACCGATGGCGTTGGTGCCACAGGCCAGCTCGCTCCAGTTGGCGCCGGAGAGCAGGTGCACATTTTCGGCGGCACCGCGGGTGGACATGTCGCCTTCCAGATTGAGGATGGTGCCGCTCTGGTCGGTCAGTACCATGACCGTGCCGGTTTCCGACAGGAAATCCCGGGCGGACGCCATGACCGGGGCGCTGGCGCTGAGCAGCTCGCCGCATTCGTCCCGCAGGTTATGCAGGGAGTTCTCGCCGATCGGCGGGGGCGCCTGATAGCGGCCGGGATCGACGCTGGCCACCTGACAGCGCCGCCACGAATCGTCGATCAGGCGGCGGAGCGCATCGGAAGCCGCCTCGTCCCCACTGAGAAAGCGCTCCCACGAGCTCATGATGTGACCATCGTTCTCCGGAACGGAGAACATCTGGCCGGGAATTGTGGCAGCCATACCCACCCTCCTTTAAGTGTCTGTCTGACTGCGTCGCCTCATGGACGGACCCGTCCGGCGCACAGTTCTGTCATTTGGTAGATCGTAGGGCGTTCCGGCGGTCCGCCTGGGCGTGTTTCCGCCGGAATCTGTTCCGCTCCCTCGAAAATGCAGCACGGCCCGGCGAGGGTGCGTGTCTCGGCACACCCTCCCCTGGGTCCGGCATCGGTTGCGCGGCACGCTTAGGGCAAACGTAGGGCCACTATCTCATTCTGGACCATCGTTGCAGCCCTTGCCGAAGACAGAGTGCACACTGCACCCGATGTAAAGACAAAGCACGCACTGTGCCAAGGGTTAATTGCGTGTGAAAGCCAGGAAAATCGGGGGAAACGCCCGCCCGTCGGCGGGAACGTTTCCGTCACGGATGGGGAAAAAAGAACGGGGGCTTCCAGATAAAGAGGTACCCGAGGAAGGGAGAGGAGGATTCCTCACTGGATACTGCGCGCCCCCAAAAGCCGGCGCCCGTCAAACACGGGCCTGCCGGTTACTGCAACGCCACCACGAAATCGGCCTCGGTGTTGTCACGCACATCGTCGAGGGTGGTGTCGGGGGCGAGATCCACCAGCGCCAGGCCCTCGGGGCGCACTTCGAAGACGCACAGATCGGTCACGATCAGGTTCACCACCCCGGCGCCGGTGAGGGGCAGGGAGCACTCCCGGACGATCTTGGTTTCACCCTTGGCGGTGTGCTCCATGATCACCACCACCCGGCCG
>JAEUNV010000517.1 GCA_016790385.1 Zoogloea sp. | reverse complement strand
ACGCCGAATGCCACAAAGGCGATCACGCCGGCGATGACCAGATACTTGATGAGCTCCTTGAACAGGGCAATGTTGTCCGGGTCTTTCCAAATAGGTGTTTCGAAGGTGTCCTTGTCGGAGACCACGAAGGCGCTGCTCGCCACGTTGATGGTGTCGCCCCGATCCTTGCTGTAGCCGACCGCTTCTCGGACCAGATCCTCAACCTGCTTGCGTTCGTCGTCGCTCAAAGGGACAGTCTTGACGTTGCCGTTCTTGTCTTTCTCTTCCTTGTGGTTGATGGCGACGGCCACGGAGAGGCGTTTGATCTGCCCCAGCGCCTTGCGCGTGTGCTGGATGGTTTTGTCCACCTCATAGTTGATCGTCGCGCTCTTGCTGGTGGTCAGGGGGGGGCGGCCGTCGGCGCCGGTGGTGCCGGGCACGGCTGGCGTGGTGATCGGGGCCGTGGCGGGCACGGGCGGCTGATTGCTCAGGGCGCCAGGCACGCCCTGCGGGCCTTGGTCACGGGTCTGGCTTTCGTTGCTCTGCTGGCTGCGGATGGCCTGCTCGGGCGAGGGGTTGGGCCGATAGGTTTCCGCCGTTTGCTCTGTCTGATTGAAATCCACGTCGGCGGAGACCTGGGCGCGGAAATTCCCCTTGCCGAACAGGGGGGTAAGGATGGCGTTGATTCGTTGAATGTAGCCCTCTTCCAGCTCCCGGGTGTATTTGATCTGTGTTGCGTCGAGGGCGCTGCGCAAGGGGTCGGGCTTTTTGGTGAGAAGGCTGCCGTCCTGATCGATGACACTGACGTTGTCATTGGAGAGGTTGGGCACGCTGGAGGAAATCAGGTGGACGATGCCCGCTATCTGGGCTTGGTCCAGGCTGCGACCGGTATGCAGGTTGACCATCACCGACGCAGTGGGCTTTTGCTCATCGCGAAGGAAGGCGGTCTGCTTGGGGATAGCCAGGTGAACCCGGGCGCCGGCAACGCTGGCGATGGACGAGATGGTGCGGGACAACTCGCCTTCCAGGGCGCGTTGATAGTTAACTTGCTCGTGGAACTGGGATAGCCCCAGCTTCTGGGTCT
Organism: Zoogloea sp.; assembly: GCA_016790385.1. GTDB lineage: Bacteria > Pseudomonadota > Gammaproteobacteria > Burkholderiales > Rhodocyclaceae > Zoogloea. The sequence continues at coordinate 10,655 of JAEUNV010000517.1, read as the reverse complement.
CCATCAGTTCGAAGCCGACCAGCCCGCCCTTGGGAATGCCTTGCGCCGCCAAACGCAGGCGCAGGTCGTGGACCTGGGTGGCGGGAACGAGAATGGCGTTACCGTTTTCCGAGAACCGGTAGGGGATGTTCTGCTGCTGAAGGCTGGCGACGACCGCGCCGCCGTCTTTCTCGGCGAGATTGGAGAACAGTACCGAGTAATCGGGTTGGCGGCTCCACAGCAGTACCCCGACGATCAGCGCAATGCCGATGGCCAACGCTGCACCGGCAGCGAGCTTCTGGCGCTGGGACAGATTGCGGATGTTCTCCTGCACCTGGGCAAACGGTGAGGCGGGCGGTACCTGGGCGGCGGCCTCTTCTGCTGCCATGGAAACATTCCCCCTATTTCGGATGCTCGCATTCTGGCCCGCGCCGCTACTGTTCTACCGGGGGATTAGCGGCGCTTTTTTGCGCCTATTTGCGGTCTTGTCGTCGCGCCCCCGGGCCTAAGCTGCGAACCGGTGAATTTCGTCTCCGCCCCTCCATGACCGAGCCCGCAACCGAAGACCGCCTTGACGCCCGCCAGCTGGCCGATGCCTTTCGGCAATTCAGTCTGGCGTCCGAAGCCTTGACGGGTGCCTACGCAGGCTTGCAGACACAGGTCGGTCAGCTTACGGAGCGTTTGAGCGTCCTCATGGGGGCGCTGCCCGCCGGCGTGGTGGTACTTGATCGGGACGCCCGCGTGGTGCAGGCCAACAAGGTGGTGGAAGGGATGTTCGGGGGCGTCCTGGCGGGCGTTGATTGGACGGAATTCTGCGCGCATCGTCTCGTCGCGACGGAGACTCCAGGGGAGTGGCAGCTGGTACAGAATGGTGAAACGCGACGTGTCACCCGGGTGGACGCGCCTCTGGAGTCGGGAGAGGGCCGCATCGTCTTGCTGACCGACGTGACCGAGGCGCATTACATGCGCCTGGCTGCCGAGCGCAACGAACGTCTGGCAGCCATGGGCGAAATGGTTGCCGGCCTCGCCCATCAGTTGCGCACACCCTTGTCGGCTGCTCTGCTTTACACGGCCACGCTGGTACAGCAGGAGATGGCGCCGGCCGATAAGGCACGTGTCGGAACCCGTGCCCTGGAGCGACTGCGTCACCTTGAGAAGTTGATCCGGGACATGCTGCTGTTTGCCCGGGGAGAAACACTCGGACGGGAGCCGTTTGCCATCTGTGAGCTGGTGGCAGAACTGGCTCAGACCGTGGAGCCTGTCGCCAGAGCCAGGGGAATTCGCTTCGACGCCGCCTGCGCGTGTGGCGACACCCGACTCGTGGGTGATCGCAAGGCGATTGCCGGAGCCCTGACCAACCTGTTGGAGAACGCTGTCCAGGCGCTCGATGCGGGCGGCGCAGTCCAGTTCCACGCCGGGCTTGAGGGGGCGATGGCCTGCTTCCGGGTTATCGATGATGGCTGCGGGATTGAACCCGCCCTTCAGTCGCGACTATTCGAGCCGTTCTTTACCACCCGGGTTGACGGAACAGGTTTGGGGCTGGCGATCGCCCGCGGGGTCGCACGCGCCCATGGAGGCGACATCGCAATCGATTCAGAGCCCGGTCGGGGCTCCACCTTCACCCTGACCCTCGCCATGGGCGGTTGACGCCCCCCGTTGTATCCGAGCATTAGAGAGATCTCCATGTCAGAAGCCCTCCACATCCTGGTTGTCGAAGACGACGCTCCCCTGAGGGACGCGGTGTGTCTGACCCTTGAGCTTGCCGGCCACGCCGTCACCGGGGTTGGAGACGGCCCGGCGGCCCTGGCCGAGGTGGGCCGGCAGGCCTTCAACCTGGTCCTGTCCGATCTGAAGATGCAGCCCATGGACGGCCTTGAGTTGCTGGCGGAACTCCGCCAGCGCCTGCCTCAGTTGCCGGTACTGCTGATGACGGCCTTTGGCGACGTTGAGAAGGCGGTGGATGCCATGCGTGGCGGAGCGTGTGATTTTCTGATGAAGCCGTTTGAGCCGGCCGTGCTGCTTGAGCACGTACAGCGCTATGCCGTGACCCGTGAGACTGAGGGCATGATCGCTGCCGATCCCCACACGAGGAACCTGCTGGCGTTGGCCGACAAAGTGGCCGAGACCGACGCAACGGTTTTGCTCAACGGGGAATCCGGTACCGGCAAGGAGGTTTTTGCGCGCTATCTGCACGAACACTCCTTGCGGCGGAGTGGGCCCTTCGTGGCCATCAATTGTGCCGCCATTCCGGATACCCTGCTCGAGGCCACCTTGTTCGGCCATGAGAAGGGCGCGTTCACGGGGGCGGCCACTTCCCAGGCGGGCAAGTTCGAGCAGGCCGAAGGGGGCACCTTACTCCTCGATGAAATCTCGGAAATGCCGTTGGGTCTGCAAGCCAAGCTGTTGCGCGTGCTGCAGGAGCGTGAAGTCGAGCGGGTGGGGGGCAAGAAGGCCATTCCCCTTGATATCCGTGTCTTGGCCACCACTAACCGGGACATGACCAAGGAGGTGGCTGCGGGGCGATTCCGGGAGGATCTGTTCTACCGGCTTAATGTCTTTCCCCTGGCGATTCCGTCCTTGCGGGAAAGGCCGGGTGACATCGTTCCCCTGGCGCGGCATTTTGCGCAGATGCATGGTGCGCGTCTGAAGCGCGCCGGGCGGCTTTCGGGGGAGGCCGAGGCCCTGCTGGTAACCTACCCTTGGCCAGGCAATGTCCGGGAACTGGAAAACACGGTCCAGCGGGCTTTGATCCTGAGTGGTGCCGAGGCGGTTTCAGCGGAGACGGTTCGTCTGTGCCTGCCCCATTGGAATGGTGAGCCCGTGCGCCTGCCGGTGCCTGCCCTTGCCGTATCGGCAGGTTTTGCCGCTGAATCGGCAGTTCTTGCCGCGACGCCCGGGGAGGCCGCCCGGGATGCGGGGCGCCCAGCGACCATGAAGGATCTTGAGCGGGAGCACATCCTGCAGGTCTTGAAAGAGGTGGGAGGGTCGCGCAAGCGCGCCGTGGCGCAGCTGGGCATTTCGGAGCGAACCTTGCGTTACAAGCTTCAGCAGTATCGTCAGGAAGGGCTTTTCTCGGGTTGATGGTACCTTGTGCTTTTTGGCACGTGGTTTGCTCTGATATAGTCGGGAAAAAGGAGCTGGATCATGGATACCCGCGGAATCGACCACATGCTGACCGAGCTGCGCGCCACTTCACAGGTGGCGTCGGGTAAGTCCGCCCAGGCTGCGACGGCCGCGGGTGAAACCGATTTTGGACAGGTACTGCAGAGTGCCATCGCCGATGTGAGTTCCGCCCAGATGCAGGCGCAGGAGATGGCCAAGGATTTCTCGGCAGGAGATCCGAACGTCAATCTTCAGGATGTGATGGTTAACCTCCAGAAGGCGAATCTGTCGTTTCAGCAGATGGTGCAGGTCCGGAACAAGTTGGTCACAGCCTATCAGGACATCATGAACATGTCGGTGTAAAGGAGGCTGCCGGCGTTGCCGGGGTGTGTCGCATAAATGAAAGAGCCGGCGTTGCCGGCTCTTTCGTTATGGGCGCTGAGTCCTTCCGTCGGCTTCAGCGAATGCGTTCCCGGGCATTGCGTTCCCGTTCGGTGCGAAGAATATAGCGCTGTATGGACGACGCCATGCTTGCGGGCAGGTTCATGAACTCACAGCCGGCGCGAAGAACCACGCTGCCGTCACGGTTGGTGATGCGGAACAGGTTGCGAACTCGAAGCGTGGTGGCAATAGGGCCGACCTCCGGAAGCATCAGCCGGCAATCGGCAAATTCCATGTCCGGCTCGAAAGTTACGCCGCTCGGCGGCACGGTGACGGCCAAACCTCCGCCGCTGATATCGACGACGTCGGCTTCAACCGTGACCACCCTGTTCTCGCCGTTCACCACGACAGGAATCTGGCAACTCAGATTGTGGGGGCTGGGTGCGGTCAGGCGGTAGTATTCGCGCCGTTGCAGGCGCAGCAGAATACCCGGGAGCGCGACCCGGAAGGCTTGGTGCCCTTCGTGGGGAAAGCGTTCGATACTGGTGGCGGCAAATTGGATTTTGATCTTGTCGAGCTGGGTCACGCAGATCAGTTGTTGCGCCGCTTCGACACGAAGATTGATGGTCTCATCACTGGCTGCGTCGAGGATGAGGTGGCGCTCGTCAGGGGTGATGGCGAGGATGGCACTCAGGAATGAGTCGGCACTTGCGTCAATGAAGGCGCTCAGCATGGCCCGTTTTTGCATCAGGGCCCGGAGGTTGAAAAGAATGTCGGTCTTTTCACGCAGCAGGTAACGGGAGTAGTCGTCGGCCTGCAGGAGTTCGAACTTGAGAGGCATGGTGGCGGCGGCGTCCGAATCGGATGATGGGCACGATTCTATCAGCCTCGCATGGGCTGCCGGAGCAGCCGTAGGCCTGATGCCGGGTGAAGATGAGGGATGGGCCTTGACCGGGAGACGCTTGACGCCTCCCGGCGCGTGGAGGCAGATCAGCGAGTTGCTTCGCGCTCGATTTCCTCAAGGCTTGTGTGGCGCACGTCGCGGCCCTTGACCATATAGACCAAGTACTCGGCGATATTCTTGGCGTGGTCGCCAATACGCTCGACCGACTTGGCCACAAACATGAGTTCGATGGATTGGGAGATGGTGCGCGGGTCTTCCATCATGTAGGTGATCAGTTGCCGCATGATGCCCTTGAATTCGGCATCCACTTCCTTGTCCTGCCGGACGACCTGGGCCGCCGCGATCGTGTCCAGGCGGGCATAGGCATCCAAGGAGGTGCGCAGCATGTCGACCACGGCATCGGCAATGTGGGCGAGGCGGATCTGGGGGGTGAAGGCGGACCCGGCGGTGTGGAGTTGCTTTGCCGTCTTGGCGATCTTCTTCGCTTCGTCTCCGATCCGCTCGAGATCGGTGATGGTTTTCTGAACCGTGCTGATCATGCGCAGATCAACCGCGGTGGGCTGGCGTTTGGCGATGACCTGATTGCAAGCTTCATCCAGTTCAATTTCCAGGTGGTTGACCCGGTTGTCGTTCTCGATGACCTGGTCAATCAGCAGCAGATCTCCTTCAGAGAGACCTTCCATGGCCTTCACAATCTGCAGTTCGACCATGCCACCCATTTGCAGAACCCGGGTGCGGATACCTTCCAGTTCTGCGTCAAACTTCTTGGAGGTGTGCTCGTTCATGGGGAGATCCTGTTGGAAAGGGTGTGTAATCGTCAAAGCCTAGCAGCGCAACATGACGATTTTGTTTCAAGTGCGACCATAGGTGACCACGCCCTCGGGCGTCGCCAGTAGCAGAATGTCCGCTCCTCGTTTGGCAAAGAGGCCGCTGGTGACGACTCCAACGATTCCGTCGATGGTGATTTCCAGGCCTGTCGGGTCGCTGATGTCCAGGCCATGAACATCAAGAATCAGGTTTCCATTGTCAGTGACGAAGCCTTCCCTCGGTATCGGCCGGCCGCCCAGCCGGATCAATTCTCGTGAGACTTGCGCTCGGGCCATCGGTATCACTTCCACGGGGAGGGGGAAGCGGCCGAGACGCTCGACTTTCTTGCTCGCGTCGCAGATGCAGACAAACGTCCGTGCCACCGCGGCGACGATTTTCTCCCGCGTTTGGGCGCCGCCACCGCCTTTGATCATGGACAGTGAGGCATCGATCTCGTCAGCACCGTCGACATAGACGGGGAGGGATTCGACTTCATTCATATCCAGGAGACGGATGCCATGGCTGCTCAGGCGGCGGGCCGACGCTTCCGACGAGGCGACTGCACCCGCGATACGATCCTTCATCGTGGCCAGCCCGTCGATGAAGTAATTGGCAGTTGAACCTGTGCCCACGCCGACGATCTCGCCGTCGATCACATAGTCGAGGGCGCGCAGTGCGGCCTGTTGCTTGAGTTCGTCCTGGGTCATGGTGGTGTCGCCCGCTGCAAAAAAGATTAAATTCTAACCGGGCCGCACAAAGTGGGCTGATTCTGCGAATGACTCAGCTAGGATCGTGACCTGAGGGTAGAGTGAATGATCCTGCCGCGCGTAGCAATCAGGCATTTTGTGAGGTGGTCCGCTCGGTGAAGGTGGTAGCGGAATTGGATATCCGATCCGGATTGCGCCGGATCGTCCTTTTGACTGGAGGCAATGTATGGGTTTGCTTGATCAACTTGCAGGACAGGTTCTGGGTTCGTTGGCAGGGGGAGCACAAGGTGGTGGTCAGTCACCTCTGCTACAACTTGTGTTGAATCTGATCCAGAACAGTGAAGGTGGGTTGGGAGGTCTTCTTTCCAAACTCCATCAGGCCGGTCTGGGGGATCAGGTGTCGTCGTGGGTGGGGACAGGCCAGAATCTGCCGATCAGTGCCGAGCAGCTCGGGCAGGCGCTTGGCGGGGTTGATGGACTGGGCGATATGGCCGCCCAACTCGGCTTGCCGCAGGAGCAGGTCGCGGGGCAGCTTGCCCAGTTGCTGCCCCAGGTTATCGATGGCCTGACCCCGAATGGCCAGTTGCCTGAAGCTGGGGGTGATTTGCTCGGGCAGAATTTGTCGTCTGTGCTGGGAAGCCTGCTCGGCAAGGCTTGATCGCAGATGGGGGAGGTGCGCTCAGGCCGGGCCGGTTGCAACCGGCCGGGTTGGGTCGGCGCACCACTCGCTCCATGAGCCTGCGTACAAACGGGCTCCATCAAGTCCCGCAACTTTCATTGCCAGCAGGTTGTGGCATGCGGTGACTCCTGAGCCGCACTGAAGGATTGCGTTACTCGCATTCCCGCCCTTGAGCATCCGGCCGAAGTCTTCTTGAAGCTCCGATGCCTGTTTGAAGCATCCGTCCGGGCCGAGATTGTCCTTGAAAAAGCGATTGACCGCGCCCGGTATATGCCCGCCGACGGGGTCAAGCGTTTCATTTTCACCCCTGAAGCGATCCGGTGCGCGGGCGTCGATGAGCTGCATTTCCGTGCCACTCAAATGGTGCAAGACGTAGTCGGCATCCACTTTCATGCTGTGGCGGGGCTTGCAACTGAAAGCGGTGGCACTCGGCTCCGGCCTGTCGCGGCTCAGGGGCTGTCCACTTGAAGTCCAGGCCTGCAATCCTCCATCAAGTACCGCCACGCTGTCGTGTCCCAACCAGCGTAGTAACCACCACAGACGGGCGGCGAACATCCCGCCGACGTCGTCGTAGGCGACCACCTGGGTCTGTTCGCCCACTCCCAGGCTGCCCAGCTTCTGTGCCAGCAGTTCCGCAGTTGGCAGGGGGTGGCGTCCATTGCGGCCATTGACGGGCCCCGAAAGATCTTCCTCGAGGTCGAGGAAGAATGCGCCGGGAATGTGCCCCGACGCGTATGCCTCCCGGCCGAACATGGGCTCGCCGAGCTTGAATCGGCAATCAAAGATACGCCAGGCAGGATTGGACAGACGGGCAAGGTCCTTGGCGCCAATCAGGCTGGTAAACGTCATGGACACGGTTTCGAACCCTCACGCTACCGGGGTCTCGATGCCGCCCAGCCATGCTTCGGCGTCATCGGTGTCATCGAAGACACGGACATCGGCATCGACAAACATCTGGGACAGCCAGGCACTCCAGGCGATCCATTGATCCTTGGTCAGGATGGCGATTCGGGCAAAGTCGCGGGCGTGGGCTCGCGCGTAACGGATCTCTTCAAGGGCCATGTCCACCGTGAAGCCGCTCATTTCCCGGAGATCAAAAAGGAGGTCGACGGGGCCTTCGAACTTGACCTTGAAATTGACGATCTCCTCGAACTCCTTGTAGTCGGCAAGGGTGAACTCTCCCATTACTGTTACGTTGACCCGCTTTTCCTTGTGGTCGGTGGTGATCATCGCGTGCTTCCTTTCTGGACTGACTGGACGGCGTCAGTGTAGTCCCGCGCCGCCCTTGCTTCAATCGGACTCCAGGGCTGGCGTAGGTTTCCGTGATGCGAGGGAGAAAAGTACGCCGCTGGCAATGATGGTCAGGATTGCCAGAATAGAGGTCCATGGCAGGTGTTCGTCCCACAAGGCGACTCCAAAGAGACTCGAGAAGATCACGGTGGTGTAGGCGAGGTTGGCCGACACGATAGTCTTGCCGTAGCGATAGGCTCGCGTCATGGCAAGTTGGGCGCATCCGCCGAATCCACCGACTCCGAGCAGAATGGCGGCGTGTTCCGGGCGGACCGTGTGGTGACTGGCAGAGGTGAGCGCCCAAGGCAGGCCGACGAGGCTGGTGATGAGCGAAAACCAGAGGACGGTGCGTGCCTCCGGTTCGCCCGCGCGACCGAGTTCCCGGACGTTCAGGTAGGCCAGGCTGGCAATCAGGCCCGAGCCCAGGCCGCCAAGGGCTCCAGGCCATTGTTCGGGGCGAAGGGTGGGCTGAAGGAGCAGGACGACGCCAGCGAAGCCAAGGGCGACCGCAGCGAACAGGGCCTTTCCTACCTGCTCCCGAAACCACCACGCGAGGAGCATGGCGACGAAGAGTGGCGAGGTGTAGTTGAGCGTCACCGCAGTGGCCAGGGGCAGGATACCCAGGGCAAAGAAGTAACACATCAGAGCGATGGTGCCTGAAACACCGCGGGATAGTTGTAGGCGCCAGTGGGGTGTCATGCAGGAAACCCCCTGAAGGCGCAGCAGTCCGACCATCATCAACAAGCCTACAAGGCCGCGGTAAAACACCAACTCTCCCGTGGAGAAATGGGTCGAGCCGAGTTTCACGCAGACGCCCATGCATGCAAACAACAGGCTGGCGACGATCATCCAAAGGGATTGCATGGTGCGGTGCCGCAGGCGGAAATTCGATATTTTACCGAAGGCTGGGGGCGCGACACGCAGGCGCGAAAAAGCCCCCTCGGGCTTTCACCCGAGGGGGCTCATCAACCAGGCGTGCCGGTGAGGGGTACCGGCGATCCGGGTCTTAGTGGAACTGCTCTTCTTCGGTGGAGCCGGTCAGGGCAGTCACGGAGGACTTGCCACCCTGGATCACGGTGGTGACATCGTCGAAGTAGCCGGTGCCGACTTCCTGCTGGTGCGACACGAAGGTGTAGCCACGATCACGGGCAGCGAATTCGGGCTCCTGCACCTTCTCGACGTAGGCGGACATGCCACGGGCGGCGTAGTCCTGGGCCAGATCGAACATGTTGTACCACATGGAGTGAATGCCGGCCAGGGTGATGAACTGGTACTTGTAGCCCATGGCACCCAGCTCCTTCTGGAACTTGGCGATGGTGGCATCGTCCAGGTTCTTCTTCCAGTTGAAGGAGGGCGAGCAGTTGTAGGCCAGCATCTTGCCCGGGTGCTTGGCATGCACGGCTTCCGCGAACTTGCGGGCGAATTCCAGATCCGGCGTGCCGGTTTCGCACCACACCAGGTCGGCGTAGTCAGCGTAGGCGATGGCGCGGGAGATGGCCTGGTCAAGACCCTTCTTGGTCTTGTAGAAGCCTTCGGCGGTGCGCTCGCCGGTCAGGAAGGGCTTGTCGTTTTCGTCGTAGTCGGAGGTCAGCAGGTCAGCTGCTTCGGCGTCGGTACGAGCGATCACCAGGGTCGGCACGCCGTAGACGTCGGCCGCCATACGGGCAGCGATCAGCTTCTGAACGGCTTCAGTGGTCGGGACCAGCACCTTGCCGCCCATGTGGCCACATTTCTTCACGGAGGCCAGCTGGTCTTCCCAGTGCACGCCGGCGGCGCCAGCGCGGATCATGGCCTTCATCAGTTCGTAGGCGTTCAGAACGCCACCGAAACCGGCTTCAGCGTCGGCAACGATGGGCAGGTGGTACTCAACGTAGCCAGCGTCGCCCTTGTTGATGTTCTTCGACCACTGGATCTCGTCGGCGCGGTTGAAGGCATTGTTGATGCGCTCAACAACCTTGGGCACGGAGTCAACCGGATACAGGGACTGATCCGGGTACATGGCCGCGTACTCGTTGTTGTCGGCAGCCACTTGCCAGCCGGAGAGGTAGATGGCCTTGATGCCGGCCTTGGCTTGCTGAACGGCCTGACCGCCGGTCAGAGCGCCGAGACAGTTGACGTAAGGCGTGTTGTTAACCAGATCCCACAGCTTTTCAGCGCCACGACGGGCCAGGGTGTGCTCGACCTGGAAGGAGCCGCGCAGACGGACGACGTCAGCAGCGGAGTAACCGCGCTTGATGCCTTTCCAGCGGGGGTTTTCAGCCCAGTCTTTTTCGAGGGCGGCGATTTGCTGTTCGCGAGTCAGAGACATACGACATCCTTTACTAACGTTGGAGGGGAGGGAAACCGGTGGAGCGGTCCAGCCCGGGGGATGGGTTGAGACCTGTTCCTGCCTATTTGTCCGGTCCCGGAGGCCCTTTTGGGCCTTCCCGGAGAGCCCGGTCAGTGGATGAGAGTATAGGCAGGATTTTGCATGGCAGCAACAAGTCTTATATAAGATATAAGAAATTATTTTTATAACAAAAACAACACTTTGGTTATATTTTTTTGCATTGTGAAATGTTGTCGGCGATTATGAAACGAACAGCCGCTGCGCTGCGGTGTTTTCGGTCCAGCTTACACCAGCGGAAGCTCGGAGACGATCACGCCGTCCTCATCTGCGTAGAGATGATTGCCCGTGACAAAAGTTACACCTCCGAAAGTGACCGGGATGTCCACATCGCCGGCGCCTTTCTTGACGCTCTTCATCGGATGGGTGCCGAGGGCGAATACGCCGAGATCCATTCCGCCGATCGGGCCGGAGTCCCTG
>JAEUNV010000503.1 GCA_016790385.1 Zoogloea sp. | reverse complement strand
GGATGTTTTGCCGAGATCTCAGGCATTACCGAGGATGCAAGCAGGGAGGTGCTGGCGCGTGCCGGCAGCTCGGATTGATCCATGGCCAATCGTAGCCTTGGAACCCGTCAGAAACTGATCTTCCGCGGCCCCGCGCAGGGGCCTGGGAAGGCAGTGCCGAAGGGGCCGCGGAATCCATTGGTGGTGCCGGCCCTGCAACGCAAGGCCGGCCCCCACGGAAAATCCCGGGGCGCTGAGCGGCAGGCCGCGCGGCGTTTGCTGCGCAGCGGGGCGGACGGGGATTCCTAGGGGGGGTTCCCGGCCGTCGGGTAGGTCACTTTCCAGAGGGTTTTGGGAGTCAATCTGCGCCTTTGCCCGTGGCTGGCGCGTTCCGCACATCAGGATTTCAGGTTTAGCTGATCGAGCAGGCCGTCGAGTTGATCAAGGCTGCCGAACTGGATCGTGACCGCGCCCGCGCCCTTCTTGTTGGCCCTTATCTTGACGGTGGCGCCGAGGCGATCGGCGATTTCTTCTTCAAGTCGCAAGATGTCCCGGTCGGGAGCCGGGGCGATGAGCTTTGATTTCGGGTTGAGGGCTTGGTGCGCCAGGCGCTCTGCTTCCCGCACCGACAGACCGCGGGCGGCAACGAGATTGGCGAGGCCGACCTGGGTGGCACCGTCCAGGGGCAGCAGGGCACGGGCATGGCCCATATCGATATCGCCCGCCATCAGCAATTCCTGTACCTGGGGAGCAAGCTGGAGCAGACGCAGCAGATTGGAGGCCGCCGGGCGGGAGCGCCCGACCGCGTCCGCGGCCTGCTGGTGAGTCATGCTGAACTCATCAATGAGGCGCTGGATGCCGGCCGCCTCCTCGAGGGGGTTGAGGTCTTCCCGCTGGATGTTCTCGATCAGGGACATGGCCAGGGCGGCCTCGTCCGGAATCTCCCTCACCAGACAGGGGACTTCGTTCAGGCCGGCCAGCTGGGCGGCACGCCAGCGCCGTTCGCCGGCGATGATCTCGTAACGCTTGGCGTCAAACAGAGCGCCGATGGGCCGCACCAGGATAGGTTGCATCACCCCTTGGGACTTGATCGAGGCGGCCAGTTCTTCCAGCGAGCCGGGGTCCATGCGGGTGCGCGGCTGATACTTGCCGGGCTGCAGTTCGGCGGCGGGCAGGGTCTGGAGTTCGCCTTCGGTCCGGTCACCGTCGTGGTTGGCGGCGAGGAGGGCATCGAGGCCGCGACCGAGGCCTTTGAGTTTGGGAGGTGCCATGGTGGGGTTCAGAGGGTCTTGACCCGTTCGATCATTTCTTTGGCGAAGGCCAGGTAGGCCTGGGCGCCCTTGGCGCTACGGTCGAAGACCACGCCGGGGATGCCGTGGCTGGGTGCTTCCGCAAGGCGCACGTTGCGCGGCACGATGGCTTTGAACACCTTGTTTCCGAAGTGGGCCTCGAGTTGGGCGGACACCTGTTGCTGAAGAGTGACGCGGGGGTCGAACATGACCCGCAGGAGGCCGATGATGGACAGCTCGCGGTTGAGGTTGGCGTGTACCTTCTTGATGGAATTCACCAGATCGGAGAGGCCTTCAAGGGCATAGTACTCGCACTGCATCGGAATGATGACCCCGTGGGCGGCGCACAGGCCGTTTAGGGTGAGCAGCGACAGGGACGGCGGGCAGTCGATGAGGATGAAGTCGTACTCGGACTTGTGCAGGGCGAGGGCATCGCGCAGGCGGTTCTCGCGCCGGTCAAGGCCGACCAGTTCGATTTCGGCGCCGGCCAGGTCGCGGTTGGCGGGAATCACGTCATAACCCCCGTTTTCCGCGCGCACCCGGGCATCGGCCACGGTGCCCAGGCCTACCAGCAGGTGATACACCGACTTGGTGAGGGTGCGCTTGTCGATGCCGCTCCCCATGGTGGCGTTGCCTTGGGGGTCCAGGTCGATCAGCAGCACGCGCTGCCCGGCGGTGGCGAGGCCGGCAGCCAGATTGACGCAGGTCGTCGTCTTGCCGACGCCGCCTTTCTGGTTGGCGATGCAGAAAATGCGGGCCATGTTCAGGTCCGTTTCACAATGAGGAGGTGGCGTTCGGCATCAAGCCCGGGGACGTCGAGCGGGACGCTGCGCGCAAGCTGGAAGCCTTGGGGGATGCGGGCGATCTCGTCGGCCGGGTAAACACCTTTCATGGCCAGGATGCGAGTCTGAGGGCCGGCCAGATGGGCCGTGAGGTTCACGAAGTCGGCCAGGTCGGCAAAGGCGCGGGAGATGATGCCGTCGGGCGCTTCCGGCGCGTAGGCGGGCTGCCAGGCTTCGATACGGGCGTGGTGGGCACGAAAATTGGGCAGCTTCAATTCGATCTTCGCCTGATTCTGGAAGGTGGCCTTCTTTTGCACCGTTTCGACGGAATCCACCTGCATGTCGGGCCGACAGAGGGCCAGCACGATGCCGGGCAGGCCGCCGCCGGAGCCCACGTCCACCAATCGGTGGATGTCGGCCAGCTGCGGCAGTGCCGACAGGGAATCCAGCAGGTGATGGGTGATCATCTGCCCCTCGTCGCGGATGGCGGTGAGGTTGTAGACCTTGTTCCACTTGATCAGCAGGCGGCCGAAGGCAAGCAGGCGTTCGGAGGCGTCGGCCGGAAGGTCCAGGCCGAGGGCGGCGATGCCCTGTTCGAGGGCCGCGACGGCGCTCATGCTGATCTCTCCCGGGCTCGGGCCAGTTCGCTGCGCTTGAGCCATACCAGGAGCAGGCTGATGGCTGCCGGGGTGATGCCCTGGATGCGGCTGGCCTGACCGATGGTTTCGGGCTTGTGCTGGTTGAGGCGGCCCTGCACTTCCTTGGACAGACCTCGCACGGTGGTGTAATCAAGGTCGGCCGGCAGGCGGGTGGCTTCGGCATCGGCCTGCCGGGCCACTTCATCCTGCTGGCGGTCGATATAGCCCTGGTATTTGGCGGCGATCTCAAGCTGCTCGACCACCTGGGGGTCGGTTTCGGGGCCTTCAGGGGCACCGGGCAGGGTCATCAGGTCGGCGTAGCGCACGTCAGGGCGGCGCAGCAGCTCGAAGAACGGGTATTCCCGTTCGATGGCTTTGCCCAACACGGCCTCCGCGGCTTCGGCGGGCACTCGGGCGGGCGTTGCCCAGGTGGCGCGCAGGCGGGCGGTCTCCCGTTCGATGGCCTCGCGCTTGGTGCAGAAGGCTGCCCAGCGCACGTCATCCACGAGGCCCAGATGGCGGCCGGTTTCGGTGAGGCGAAGGTCGGCGTTGTCCTCCCGGAGGGAAAGGCGGAACTCGGCGCGGGAGGTGAACATGCGGTAGGGCTCGGAAACGCCGCGGGTGATCAGGTCATCCACCAGCACGCCAAGGTAGGCCTCGTCGCGGCGCGGGCACCAGGGATCGCGGCCCTGCACTTGCAGCGCGGCATTGATACCGGCCAGCAGGCCCTGGGCGGCAGCTTCTTCATAGCCCGTGGTGCCGTTGATCTGGCCGGCGAAGAACAGCCCGCCGATGGACTTGGTTTCGAGGCTGGACTTGAGGTTGCGCGGGTCGAAGTAGTCGTATTCGATGGCGTAGCCGGGGCGCAGGATGTGGCAGTTCTCGAGGCCCTTGATGGAGCGCACGATGTCCAGTTGCACATCGAAGGGCAGGCTGGTGGAAATGCCGTTTGGGTAGATCTCGTGGGTGTCGAGGCCTTCGGGTTCGAGGAATACGTGGTGGCTGTCCTTGTCGGCGAAGCGGTGGATCTTGTCCTCGATGCTCGGGCAGTAGCGCGGGCCCACGCCCTCGATCACGCCGGAGTACATGGGCGAACGGTCAAGGTTGGCGCGGATGATGTCGTGGGTGCGACCGTTGGTGTGGGTGATCCAGCACGGCAGCTGGCGCGGGTGCTGGCTGGCCTTGCCGAGAAAGCTGAACACTGGAACGGGGTCGTCGCCGGGCTGCTCCTGCATCACCGAGAAATCAATGCTGCGCGCGTCCAGGCGCGGCGGGGTGCCGGTCTTGAGGCGGCCCTGGGGCAGGGCGAGTTCCTTCAGGCGCTGGCCCAGGCTGATCGCCGGCGGGTCACCCGCCCGGCCGGCGGAGTAATTTTGCAGACCCACGTGAATCAGGCCATTGAGGAAGGTGCCTGCGGTGAGCACCACGGCGGGCGCCTCGAAGCGCAGACCGATCTGGGTGACCACCCCGGTGACCCGGTCGCCCACCACGGTGAGGTCGTCCACGGCCTGCTGGAACAGCCATAGATTGGGCTGGTTCTCGAGGCGTTTGCGGATGGCGGCCTTGTACAGCACCCGGTCGGCCTGGGCGCGGGTGGCGCGCACGGCCGGGCCCTTGCTGGCATTAAGAATGCGGAACTGGATGCCGCCTTCGTCAGTGGCGGCGGCCATGGCACCGCCTAGGGCGTCCACTTCCTTCACCAGGTGTCCCTTGCCGATACCCCCGATCGAGGGGTTGCAGCTCATCTGGCCCAGGGTTTCCATGTTGTGGGTGAGCAGCAGGGTGGCACACCCGGCCCGTGCCGCTGCCAGCGCGGCTTCAGTGCCGGCATGGCCGCCGCCGACAACGATCACGTCGAATCGGGTGGGATGGAGCATGGGAAAACCGGGGAAGGTGAATCGGGGGAGC